>NZ_JBFBEY010000011.1:0-205778 GCF_040683875.1 Arthrobacter sp. NPDC093128 | reverse complement strand
GCGATCGGCACCGGCCTGAACGCCGCCCCCGGCTACGCCGAGGCCGCCTGCCGGCACCTGGCCGAGATCACCGGCCTGCCCCTGGTCACCGCCATCGACCTGATCGAAGCCACCCAGGACGTCGGCGCGTTCGTGCACCTCTCCGGGGTCCTCAAACGCGTCGCCGTGAAACTCTCCAAAATCTGCAACGACCTGCGCCTGCTCTCCTCCGGCCCCCGCGCCGGATTCGGCGAAATCAACCTCCCCGCCGTGCAGTCCGGATCCTCCATCATGCCCGGCAAAATCAACCCGGTCATCCCCGAAGTCGTCTCCCAGGTCGCCTACGAAGTGATCGGCAACGACGTCACCATCACCATGGCCGCCGAAGCCGGACAACTCCAACTCAACGCCTTCGAACCCATCATCGTCCACAGCCTCCACAAGAGCATCTCCCACCTCGAAGCCGCCTGCCGCACCCTCACAGCACGCTGCATCCGGGGCATCACCGCCAACACCGAACACCTGCGCCTCACGGTCGAACAATCCATCGGCCTGGTCACCGCACTGAACCCCCACCTCGGCTACGCCACCGCAACCGCCATCGCCCAGGAAGCCCTGGCCACCGGCAAAGGCGTCGCCGAACTCGTCCTCGAACACGGCCTCCTCACCGCCGAACAACTCCAGGAACTCCTCAGCCCCCAACGCCTGGCCAACCTGAGCAAGTAACCCCAGTACCAGCACTACCCCATCCGACCAGGGAGCAGGGGCACACCGCCGTGCCCAAATTTCCCCACCGACTACAGAGAAAACGGCACTCGATGACGAGGACCGTTCCAGCACCGGGCCCCGGCCCGGCCTCTACGCAAGGACTGAGTATGAAAAACAAATCAACGATGTGGATTCTGGCAGCGCTCGTGTTCGGAATCCTCAGCGGTTTGTTGTTCCACTGGCTGCTGCCGGTGGAAACGCGCGAATCCGTCGTGGCCGTCCTCGACACCGTGACGCACATGTTCCTGAACCTGATCAAGATGATCATCGCCCCGCTGATCTTCGCCACGCTGGTCTCCGGCATCGCAGGGGCTGCCAAATCCGCCGGGGTGGGCAAGCTCTTCGGCCGCTCAATGATCTGGTTCCTGTCCGCGTCCGTCCTGGTGGGCGCCTTCGGCTTCATCACCGCGCACGTGCTCAACGTCGGCCACGGTCTCAACCTCGTGGCGGGAGGTGACGCGGGGATGGAAACGAAGCCCCTCGATTACGCGCAGTTCATGACGCACATCATTCCCACGAGCGTCTTCGCCGCCCTGACGGAAAACAACCCCCTGCAGATCCTCGTCTTCGGCGCCCTCTTCGGCATCGCCCTGCTGAATCTCCGGAAGAAAGGCCGCTCCTCCATCGCGGATGCCATCGACGAACTGATGGGCGTCATGCTCAAGGTCACCGGCTACGTGATGAAGGCGGCCCCGGTCGGCGTTTTCGCCGGCATCGCAGCGGCCTTCACCGCCGAGGGCCTGGACGCTTTCGCCACCTACGCGTCGTTCATCGGCGGCTTCTACGTCTCGCTCTCCGCACTCTGGGTCATCATGATCGGCGTCGCCGTTGTCTTCCTCGGAAAGGCCGCCTTCCGGCTGGTCCGGATTGTGCGCGAACCAATGGTCATCGCGTTCGCCACCTCCAGCAGCGAAGCCGCATTGCCCAAGCTCATTGAAGGCCTGACCAAGTTCGGCATCGAGAAGCGCACCACCGGTTTTGTGCTGCCCCTGGGTTACTCGTTCAACGTGGACGGTTCCATGATGTACATGACCTTCGCGTCGGTCTTCCTGATCAACGCCTACGGGATCGACATGGACCTTGGCCAGCAGGTCGCAATGACCGCAATGCTGCTGCTCAGCAGCAAGGGAATGGCCGGCGTGCCGCGCGGGTCACTCGTCGTCGTAGCCGCCGTGGTCCCTGCCTTCGGGATCCCCGCCGCCGGGATTGGTGTCCTGCTGGTGATCGACCAACTCCTGGACATGGGACGCACCGCCACCAACATCCTGGGAAACGCCATCGCCACCGCGGTCATCGGCCGGAACCACGACAAGACCGCCTCCCTCCCCGAGGCGTCGCAGGCCGAAACCTCCCACGACGGTCAGGACATCCAGGACGCCGCAGCCACTGAGGTCACAGAAGACAGCAGGGAGCCTGAGCGCGTTTCGATGCACTGACCGAGCGAACCTCCCTTACCCCCGGACGAAAGGAATGGCCAATGACCGCTGACTTTGAACTCCAGAGCCCGACGGAGGCACACCGCATTGAGCGGACGAAAAGGGCGCGAAGCACACCGATCAGAGCACAAATCATCAACTACCTGGCGAGCAACGGCGCAAGCAAGGTAGCTGACATCAGCAGCGGCATCGCGTTCTCGCGGGACTGCGTCAGGTACCACCTGGCAGCGCTGGAGAGCGCTTCGATCGTCCGTTCCAACATTTCCCCCGAAGCGAGGGGCCGCTGCACGCCCTTCTATGCCCTCGCCCCCGGAAAAACGCGGGCGGACTCCTAGCCGGACGGCGCAGACTGCCGGGCAGGCGGACGACGGCGGGACCTCCCACCGTCGTCCGCTTTGCCTTTTACCGCCCGGTTATCGCGGATTTCCCGCCCCCTTCGCCGCCAACCGACCGCGCATTGGTTCAGGGACCTAAAAGCCCTCGCTGGATTTAGTCCGGCATCCATATTTTCCGGCAACTGCACTGGATAGCATTGGGTGACCGGACAGAGCCGTCCGGGGGTATCAATTCCGAAGGAAACCCATGGCCGCAGCTACAGTGGACGACATCCTGTCGGATCTCCCTCTGGGTTTCGCCAGCCTCATCCTCCGGCCGTCCCGGGCGGAATCCCCCATTGAACGCTTCCTGATCGTTGACGCGGACGACGAAACGTCCGACGGCGGCGCCGCGTTTGTCCTGCTGATCGGGGTTCGTGGGCGCTCGGCTTTGCCGGCGCTCCGGCGCCTGGTGAAGAACCCTCCCCTGGTGCTCGCCGTCAAGGGCAGCCCCGGCGAACTGGCGGAAGCCGAAGAGCTGCTCCGGGCAGCCGGAACGGGACTCCTCCTGGTGGACCCGGCCGCTGACTGGGACCGGCTCCTGTCCATCGCCAAGGACCGGATCACGCCGCGCAGCTACCAGAGCGAAGTGCTGACGCTGCTGGAGGAAGACCTGTTCGCCATCGCGCAGACCACGGCCCGGCTGACATCGAGCCATGTTGTCATCGAGGACGCGGCAAACAAGGTCCTGGCCTACTCCACGGTGACAAATGACATCGATGAGCTCCGCAAGGCATCGATCCTTGCACGCCGTGGTCCGCGAAAGTACGAACTCCTCCTGAAGGACCTGGGCGCCTACCGCGAACTGCACCGGACCCGCCTGCCTGTCAGGGTTCCGGCCCGGCCCCAGGACGGTCTGAGGGAACGCGTCGCCATCACCCTGTTCGCCGGCGAGCGCATCATGGGGTACATCTGGCTGCAGGAAACCGGCGACGGGTTCGGCGCGGACGTCGACTATGTCCTGACCGGTTCGGCTGCCCGGGTGTCAGCCGAACTGATCCGCTACCGCAATCAGCAGTCAGTGCACATGCGCGAGGACCGCATTGCGCGGATCCTTTCGGGCCCGGCGGAAGCCGCAGCGAGTGCACACAGCGAGAAGATCCCCGCGGACCGTCCCTCGGCACTGATCCTGCTGGGAATGTCCGCCTCCCAGGCACAGGAAGACGACGCAGCCCTCAAACACGGGGAACTCGCCAACCTTGCGTCCATCCATGCGGCGGCCTACAAGGCGTCCGCCATCGTGGGGCAGTTCAACGGAGACACGGCCGTGATCGTCCCGGGGCTCCAGTCCGCCAGCGCCGAAGCCGGACTTCGGAGCCTGGCCGAGGCAATCGTCCGGGACGCCGGGAAGCACCTGGGCATCAGTCCGTTCGCGGCAGTGGGCCCGATCGCCCCCGATCTGTTGTCGATTCACTCCGTGACCGCCAAAACGGAAGCCCTGCTCGGCTGCATGCGGCGGTCCGGGACCGCGTCGGTGGCCTCGGTGGGCGACTTCGAGGTGGACATCCTGTTCCACGAAGCGGTGAAGAACTTCACGGCCTCCGACTTCCGCCACCGCAGCCTCTGGGCACTCCTCCGCGACGATCACGAACTGGCCGAAACCCTGCGGGCGTATTTTGCGGCGTCGCTGGACGTGGCTGAATGCGCCCAGCGGATGAGGATGCACAAGAACACCGTCTATTACAGGATCAGCAAGATCAGCCGCGTTACGGGCCTGAACTTCAGCAATCCCCGAGATTCATTGGTCGCCCTGCTCCACCTCCAGGAGTGGGCCGGCAAGCATAAGGAGCACCTGGGCAAGAAATGATGACAGCACTCGATTCACCGCCGCTTGGCCTGGTCCTGGCTGACATTGTCCGCAGCCACCGGCCCCGAAGTGTTGCAGGCTCGGTGCCCGCCGGCATTCCCCACCTGTCATCGCCGCCGTTCGACCGTTTCGGAATCGCCGTGGCCACAACCTCCGGGGAGGTGTTCAGCGCCGGCGACGCCGCCCTGCCCTTCTCGATCCAGAGCATCTCGAAGGTCTTCACCCTGGCCATGGCCCTCAACGCCGATGACCCTGGCACACTCTGGTCCCGGGTGCTCCGCGAACCGTCGGGAACCGCGTTCAACTCCCTGGTGCAGCTTGAAGTGGAGCACGGGATCCCGAGGAACCCGTTCATCAATTCCGGCGCCCTGGTGGTGACCGACCACCTGATGGAAAGGTTCCCTGACTCTGCAGGGCATGTCCTGCAGTTCCTCCGCGGCCAGGCGGGACAGCCCAGCGGCCAGGCGGGACAGCACAGCGGCCAGGGACCGTTCATCGATGAGGTGGCCGCAGAGAACGAGCTGGCCAACAGCAGCCGCAACCTGGCCCTGGCCCATTTCCTGAAGAACTTCGGCAACCTGCACCGGCCAGCCGAGGCCGTGGTGGAGAACTATGTCAGGCAGTGCTCCATCATGATGAGCTGCGTCGAGATGGCGAAGGCGGGCCTGTTCCTTGCCCGCGGCGGGCACGGAGCAAACGGCCCCGTCGTCTCCCGGAGCGAGGCCAAACGCATCGGATCCATCATGCTCACCTGCGGCATGTATGACGCCGCCGGCGAGTTCGCCTACCGCGTGGGCCTTCCCGGTAAGAGCGGTGTGGGCGGCGGAATCCTGGTCATCGTCCCCGGGGAGTGCTCCATCTGCGTCTGGAGCCCGCGGCTGGACTCCAAGGGAAACTCCCTGGCGGGCTCGGCGGCCCTCGCTGATCTGTCCGACCGTACCGGATGGTCAGTTTTCTAATCCGTCCCACACTTTCCTGTTCCACCCTCAGCTAGAGCTTCAACCGGTCGAAAGGATCACCCATGTCCAACAACCCCAATGACGAGGTTGCCCAGTACGATGCTGACGGCGGCCACGCGCATGCCACCGAACGCCTCCTTCACGCGGAGGACAAGGGCTACCACAAGAGCCTGAAGCCCCGCCAGATCCAGATGATCGCGATCGGCGGGGCCATCGGCACCGGCTTGTTCCTCGGTGCCGGCGGCCGGCTCAACGCTGCGGGGCCTTCCCTGGTGATCGCCTACGCCGTCTGCGGATTCTTCGCTTTCCTGATCCTCCGCGCGCTGGGCGAACTGGTGCTGCACCGCCCGTCGTCGGGCTCGTTCGTCTCCTACGCCCGTGAATTCTTCGGCGAGAAGGCCGCCTTTATTTCCGGCTGGTTTTACTGGATCAACTGGGCCACCACCACCATCGTGGACATCACCGCCGCAGCGCTCTACATGAACTTCTTCGGCCACTACATCCCGTGGATGGCGGATGTCCCGCAATGGGCCTGGGCACTGACCGCCCTCGTTGTGGTGCTGTGCCTGAACCTCGTCTCAGTGAAGGTTTTCGGCGAGATGGAATTCTGGTTCGCCATCATCAAGGTCGCTGCCCTTGTCGCGTTCCTGCTCGTCGGCACCTTTTTCGTCATCTTCGGCACTCCCGTGGACGGCCAGGAAGTCGGCTTCAGCCTCATCTCCGGAAACGGCGGAATCTTCCCCAACGGCATGCTGCCCATGATCATCCTGATGCAGGGTGTGCTGTTCGCCTACGCCTCCATCGAGCTGGTCGGCACTGCTGCCGGCGAAACCGAAAACCCCAAAGAGATCATGCCCAAGGCCATCAACTCCGTAGTCTTCCGCATCGCGGTGTTCTACGTCGGCTCCGTCATCCTGCTGGCCCTGCTGCTGCCCTACACGTCCTACGAAAAGGGTGTCAGCCCCTTCGTGACGTTCTTCGGTTCCATCGGCATCCAGGGCGTGGACGTCATCATGAACCTCGTGGTCCTCACCGCCGCGCTGTCCTCCCTCAACGCGGGCCTGTACTCCACCGGCCGCATCCTTCGCTCCATGTCCGTGGCCGGCTCCGCCCCCCGGTTTGCCCAGCGCATGAACAAAGCCGGTGTTCCTTACGGCGGAATCGCCATCACGGCCGGCGTCTCCCTCCTCGGCGTCCCGCTGAACTACCTCGTCCCCAGCGATGCCTTCGAGATCGTCCTCAACGTCGCCTCCGTTGGCATCATCGTCACCTGGGCCACCATTGTGCTCTGCCAGATGCAGCTCAAACGCTGGGCAGACAAGGGCTGGCTGAAGCGCCCGTCCTTCCGGATGTTCGGCGCCCCGTACACCGGCTACCTCTCCCTCCTGTTCCTCGTCAGCGTCCTGGTGATGGTCTTCATCGACTCTCCCCTCACCCTCCTGGTCACCCTCATCGCCTGCGCCCTCATGGTGGCCGGCTGGTACGCCTGCCGCAAACGGATCCACGAAATCGCCGAGGCACGCGACGGCTACACCGGCGCCGCACCCGTGGTGGCCAACCGGACTCCAATCCGGTAGCCACTCCCGCAACCACCCCGGTTTCCACAGCTCCCAGACCCTAACAACAACCGACGAAAGCCCGCCATGAACCGACAAGACCTGCTGAGCCCGCCACCTGACCGGGCGCCCACGGAAAACCAGGCGACGGACAGCTGCGAGGACGGCTGCTTCTTCTGCACCGGACCGGAAACCGACTAGGCGCCACCGGCGTCTCCACCCAACGCACGTAAACCACCACCCAACCCAAAAAGACAAGTAGTGATGACAACGGAGTCCGCATCCACCATGACCGCAACCGACACCCAGCCGTTCGACGGCGAAACCATCAATCAGATCGCAGCACGGCCAGCCTCGCCGGCTGACCCCGGAACACTGAGATCCGCCGGGCACGTGATTGTTGACTCCCTCGTGGCCCACGGCGTGGAGCGCACCTACGTGGTTCCCGGCGAGAGCTTCCTGGACGTGCTGGACGGGCTGCACGGTTCAGACATCGACACCGTGGTCTGCCGGCATGAGGGCGGTGCCGCCTACATGGCCGAGGCCGACGGCAAAATGAACCAGCGCCCGGGCGTTGCCATGGTGACGCGCGGCCCTGGTGCAGCCAACGCCCACGTTGGCCTGCACACGGCCTGGCAGGACTCCACGCCCATGCTGCTCTTCGTCGGGCTCATTCCCTTTGCGCACCGCGACCGCGAGGCGTTCCAGGAATTCGACATCAAGGCGTGGTTCGACACCGGAGCCAAGCGCGTGATGGTGCTCGATCACGCCGAGCGCGCCTCTGAGATTGTTGCGGAAGCCATGTTCGCGGCCATGAGCGGGCGCCCGGGGCCCGTGGTGGTGGGCTTGCCGGAAGACATCATCCGCCAGCAGATTGATCCGGCCCTGCACCCCACCATCCCGGTGGCGGCGGGCGGCATGAGCACCACCGACGCCGAAGCACTGGCCGCCGCACTGGCAAATTCCTCGAAGCCGCTCTTTGTCACCGGCGGCAACGACTGGACCCAGGAAGCGGCCAGCCAGCTCACCGAATGGCTGGAAAAGCACCACATCCCGGCCGCCGCGGAATGGCGCACCCAGGGAACCGTCTCCTTCGACTCCCCGTCCTATGTTGGTCCGATCGGCTACGGCCGCCCCCGCCCCACCTACGACCTGCTCGATGAAACCGACCTGCTTGTTTTCGTCGGGACCGTTCCCGGTGACGTGATCACGGACGGATTCCTCTGCCGGCAGGACTGGAACAAGAAGAACTTCCTGGTGACCATCGATCCCTCGCTGCGCGGCCGCTCCGGCCCGGTCTCCCGGCAGATCGTGGCGAAACCGGACGCTTTCGTCCGCGACCTGGTGGCAATCGACCTGCCCCTGAAGGAGGAATGGAAGGCCTGGACGGCCAGGATGCGTGCCGAGCAGACGTCCTTCGCGAACCTGCCTCCGGCCACACCGGCTGAAGGTCCCGCCAGGATGGACACTTTGATGGCCAACCTGGTCCCGAGGCTGCCGGAGGACGCCATGGTGACATTCGGCGCAGGCGAGCACACCAACTGGGCGCACCGGTATTTCCCCACCCGCCGCTATGCCTCAATGATCAGCGCCCGGAACGGCTCCATGGGCTACTCCGTTCCCTCGGCCGTTGCCGCCTCGCTGGCAAGTCCGCAGCGCCGGGTGGTCACCATCGCAGGAGACGGCGAGTTCCTTATGAACGGCCAGGAGCTGGCCACCGCTGCCCAATACGGGGCCACGCCGCTCATCATCGTGATGGACAACCAGGAGTACGGCACCATCCGCACGCACCAGGAGCGGCACTACCCGTCCCGGGTGTCGGGCACGCAGCTGAAGAATCCGGACTTCGGCCTCATGGCCCGGGCCTTCGGCGGATTCGGCATCACCGTCACCCGTGACGGGGATGTGCCGGCCGCCCTCGACGCCGCGTTCCGGGCCATCGACCAGGACGGGGTGTTCGCCCTCATCCACCTCATCGTGGAACAGCGGGTGAAGGCCTACTGACTGTGCGGCGGGGTGCGTTCCGTACGCGGCGGTGGATGACGTACTCGGCCACCGCCACGTTGATCACCCACCCCGCCCCCAGCAGCACTGCGCGGGTGGGCACGTCGGTGGGTCCGATAAGCAGCAGCCAGGGGATGCCCACAAAGGCCTGTGTTCCCGCGCCGACGGCAATGGCATAGGCGCGCGTCATCCAGGCGCTGTGCCGCACGAAGTCCCGCCTCCTGACCGCGGCCAGCCCCAGGACCAGGCTCACCAGCATCGCCGTGCCGAAAAAGAGCCGGAGCGGGACGTCGGTGTAACCGTCCGGGAGAGGGTAGAAGGCGGACATCCACAGCCCGGACAGCGCGGCAAGCACACCGGCTGGGATGAGAATGCGCCCGGCGATACGGTGCCAGCCGCGGCGTCCCCGAAGTGACGGAACGAACTGGAACGCCCCGAGCAGGGAATAGACGGTGACGCTGACAATGTGCGTCACCACCGGGATCGGAGACGCGAAGAACCGCGCGTTTTGCGGCGTAACATCTGCGCCTGCGGTCAGTTCGGTCAGGCGGAGGGCCCCGAAGATCACCGGGATGAGGCTGAGCAGGATCAACCCGGCGGGCACGGGCCACTGGGGCCGGGAACGCCGGACGGGTGAGGCTGCGGGGCGGATGGTTTGCGTTGGCATGGCGGTCCTCGCTGGCTGGGTATACGGTGTACACCTGATGCGTCTGACCATAGGTGTACGCCGTACACTTGTCAATAGATGGCGGGTCGGCGCCAGGCCGGAAGCGGCCCGCTGGACCGTTGTGATGAGTCTCACGCGCAATGATCGGCTATTGGCTTGAGACGCCAGCGCCCCTCCATGCATCATGGAAAGGACGGCTGAGAATGCGATTTCCCAGCCGGAAGCCCTGATCCTCACGCTTAGGCGCAGAGAATGCAGCGGCTTGGAACAACCAACCTGGTGGACGCAACGAGGCCAAACCAGTGAGCTCGCCCGAGCTGCAGAAGGCCTCTGAGCGTTCACGGACAGACCCGTCCCGGGCTCCGCACCGACGCGAAGCCCATGACCGAACTTACGAATGAGGCACCGAATAATGACGTTCGAAACCAACCACTCCGTGACGCTTAAAATCTGGGACCGCTCCGCGATTGACCACACGCTGGACGCCCTGGTGCACGACATTTCCACCAAGGCCAACGCGCACCGCAGCGACGTTGCCGTCACCCTCAGCGGGCCGAACACCTTTACGGTCAGCCTGAACCGGAAGGCCGCCCAGGGCGTTTCCGTCTAGGGAACCGCACGGAAAACGCAAGAGAACGACGGCGGGAGCTCCCGCCGTCGTTCTCTTGCGTTACCGGCCTAACAGTCTTCGCTGGCCGTGATGCCGGTCAGGCGTGGGCGTGCTCGGCGAGCAGGGCGTCAATCTGGCCGGCCGCTTCCTTCATGCCTTCCTCCATGCCCATCTGGACCATCTGTTCCATCTGCTCTTCGGATTCGAAGGTGGACATAATGGTCATTCGGGTGCGGCCGCCGAGGTCCTCAAGGCCAACAGCGGCATGGGCACTGCCCATGGCATCCACGGGCGCTCCGGTTTCGTCAGCGAAGCCATCATCAAATTCGAGCCTGCGCGGCGCCTCAATGGTTCTGAATTTCCACCAGCCTCGGGGCTTCTCGCCTTCGGGGGTGGTCATGTAATAGTCGGCCTTCCCGCCGGGCTGGAAGTCGAACCGGTCAAACGTGGCCGGGTAGTTGGGCGGGCCCCACCAGCGCTCAAGCTGCCGGGGGTCTTCCCAGATCTGCCAGACGCGCTCGACACTGGCGTCAAACTCCGCGACGAGGGTCAAGCTGAGTGCCTCGAGATTCGCGGTGGAACTGATAACAGGCATTGCGTAACCTTCCTATCCTTCAGCCAGAATGTCTGCGATTCGCCCGGCGCGCTGCCGCCAGATCGCCTCATACTCATCAAGCAGCCGGCGGGCCTTCTGCAGGCCTTCATGATTGCTCCGCACGATCTGCTCCCTTCCGCGCTTCTCCTTCGTCACCAGGGAAGCGCGCTCCAGCACCGCCACATGCTTCTGGACGGCGGCGAAGCTCATGGCGTAGAGGGCCGCGAGGCCGGACACCGAATACTCCCCCACCGTCACCCGTCGCACAATGTCCCTGCGGGTGGCATCGGAGAACGCCTGGAAGAGGCGGTCCAATTCGGCTTCACTCATCTGATCTACAACCATTTGGTTGTAGGATACGGCTATGGCGGAGGGGTGTCAATAGGCTAGCGCTGGCGGAAGCCCGCCCCGTAAGACGTGCCGGCCATCAGGTCCGCACCGTCAGCCCGCAGCCTGGAGCGCAGGGTTCCGCTCTTGGGTTCCGTGTCATATAGTCCGCGCTTGGCGAGTTCCGGCACCACCAGTTCGGCGAAGTCGTTCAGGGATCCGGGACTCACCAGAGGGTTGATCATGTAGCCGTCCAGCCCCGACGCCGCCGAGTGATCCTGGATCTGCGAGGCAACCTCCTCCGGCGTGCCGATGAACAGCAGGTCCGTTCCGCGCGTGACTTCGGCGAATTTGCGACGCACATCCCCGGCGGTGAGCGGCTTGTTCTGTGGCGCCCCCTTGACCACGTAGGAAGTGAGTCCGTTGGATGCCGTGGCCAGCGGCTCGTCGTCGGCGTACTTGCTGAGGTCGATCCCGGTGTCGCCGGCATAGCTGACCAGCTGCGCCTCCAGATGGTAGTTGCGCTGGAGTTCCTCGTACTTTTCCTGCGCTTCGATCGCCGTGGGTGCGGTGATGATCCGGGCGAGCGCCATGGAGCGGACCTCGCCGGCGGGACGGCCGCCCTCCAGCGCCCTGCGGTTGATGTCCGCCAGTCCCGCAGCGATCTCCTGCGGGTCCTTCTTGGGCAGCAGAATCACTTCGGCGTGCTTGGCCGCGAACTCGCGGCCCCGCGGCGACCACCCCGCCTGGAACAGGGCGGGGGTCCGCTGCGGCGACGGCGACGTCAGCGACGGTCCGTCCACGCGGAAGTGCTCGCCGTCGTGGTTGATCGACTGAACGGAACCGGGTCGGGCGTAAACCTTTTCACTCTTGCTTCCGACGACGGCGTCGCCCGCCCAGCTGCCTTCCAGCAGCTTGTAGAACACATCCATGAATTCATCCGCGCGGCCGTATCGGTCCGCGTGCTTGAGCATCTCGTCCATGCCGAAGTTCCGGGCGGCGCTGGAGAGGTACGACGTAACGATGTTCCAGCCGATCCGGCCGTTGCTGAGGTGGTCCAGGGTGCCGAAGCGGCGAGCCAGGGAGAACGGGTGCTCATACGTCGTCGAGGCCGTAATCACGAACGACAGCCGCTCCGTGAGGGCGGCGAGCGCCGGCACATACATAAAGGGGTCATTCGCAGGTGCTTCCACCGCCCAGCCCAGGGCGGCGTCGGCCGATCCGCCGTACACGTCATAGAGACCCAGGACGTCGGCAAAGAACAGTGCATCCAGGTTGGCCTGTTCGGCCGTGATGGCCACGTCCCGCCAGCGGTCCAGCGAGTTGAGCTCCAGGCGGTTATCCAGCGGGTGCGTCCAGAGGCTCGGGGCGCCGCCGCAACCGACGCTGGCCTGTTCGTAGAGGGCGAAAAGCAGCGGGGAGGTGGGGGTGCTCAAGACGGATCACTTCGCTTTCGTGGACGGAACAATTCAAGCTATGTGCAGTATAGACAAATAAATATGCTTGTGTTGCTCATCACCTTCTGTCAGGATGATGCAAACGCCACGCGAGCTGGCTCCGGACGATCCATGGAAGAGGCATCCAGACATGAATATTGGTATGAGAAGCGTGCGCAAACTCCGCGTCCACTGGCCCATTGCCGCACTGTCGTTGAGGCAGCTGGTGGAGGGCGACCTGGAGGTCCTGCAAGCGGACCCGGGCCTCGCGTCACTTTTTGACGCATTGGAGTCATGCCCCGAACTGGGCGACTTTGGAAACTACCGGCATGTGTTCGAATCGAGTCTCGGCTTCGAGGGGTTCACCGCTTCAGCGGCAGCAAACCCCACGTTCGGCCGCGCAGGCGAGAGGACCCTGTCGCCCACTTTTGTCCTGACCACTTACCTGGACGCTGATCTGTCCGAGGAGGCAGTCGGCCGCCTCCTGGAACGCATGATCGAAGTCCACCCCTGGGAGGTGCCGGTCATCGAACTCTCCGATCCGGTCCGCGTCTCCACCGCAGCGGCGATTCGCCCGGCACTGGGCCGGGCGTCATGACGGTCCACGCCGCCGGCACCCAGGCCACGGGCACTCAGGCCACCGGCACCCAGGCCACAGGCACTCAGGCTACCGACCTCTGGAAGGCCTTTCAGACGCTGCTGTCCGGCCGGTCGTTCACCGACCTGACACACGCCTTCCACCCCGGCCAGCCACACTTCCCCGCTTTTCCGGACGAAGGCAGGACGGCCCTGTTCGACCTCGAAAAGGGCGACGGCTTCACGGCGCACGTCTACTCCATCGTCGGCCAGTGGGGCACCCACGTGGACCCGCCGTCGCACTTTATCCGGGGCGGGCGAAGCCTGGACAACATCCCCGTGGACGAGATGGTGCTGCCCCTGGTGGTGCTGGACATCAGCACGCGGGCCGCGGGCGATGCTGATGCCACGCCCACCCTCGATGACGTCAGCGAATGGGAGGAGCGGAACGGCCGGATGCCGGCGGGCGCGTTCGTGGCGCTCCGGACCGGCTGGAGCAACCGCTGGCCGGACCCGGAGGCGATGGCGAACCCGGATGCCGACGGCGTCAGCCACACCCCGGGCTGGTCCCGGGAGGTGCTGTCCTTCCTGGTCACCGAGCGGAACATCACCGCGATCGGCCACGAGCAGACGGATACGGACCCGGGCAGGGCGACGTCGCACCAGGACTTCAGCCTGGAAACCTACATCCTTGCCCAGGACTGCTGGCAGATAGAACTGCTCGCCAACCTGGACGGCCTGCCGGAATCGGGAGCGGTGCTCGTAGCCTCCTGGCCGAAGCCTCAAGGCGGCAGCGGATTCCCTGCCCGGGTCTTCGCGATCCACTAGGCGCGGGTTGCCAGCAACTAAGATCGGAGCCATGTCGAAAATCTCCAGCATGGGCCGCGGAATGCAGGTTGTCTTCGCCGTTGGCTCCCGTCACGGCGGAGGAGCGCGGGGCGCGACCGTCGGGGACATCGCCGCAGATCTCGGCAAGGACCGCAGCCAGGTTTCCCGCGGGCTCAAGGCCGCCCAGCAGGAGAACTTCCTGCTCCGTGGCGGGCACCGGGAGTATTCGCTGGACTGGAGCCTATACACGGATGCCCAGCTACTCACTGAGCAACGGCTCCGGACGGAAGGCATGACGGCGTTGGAGCGGCTCGTCGAGGACACCGGGGAAGGCTGCTTCCTCGGTGTCCTCAACGGGGACAGCACCGTAACGATTGGTGAACACGTCCCGCCGAACAGCAGGATGGTGGGCTCGTGGATCGGCCGGCCCTACCCCGCCTACTGCAGCGACGCGGGCCAGGCGCTGCTGTGGGACGCCAGCGACGCCGAGGTCCGGGCCGTGTTCAGCCAGACCGACTTTGTCCGCCATGGCCCCAACACTCCCGCCGATATTGAAGACTTCCTGGCCCGTCTGGCCGGGGCGCGGCAGCGCGGCTATTCCGTTGTGGATGAAGAGGCGGAGCCCCATCTGTACTCGGTGGCCGTTCCTGTCCGCGACTTCCGCGGCGAGGCCATCGCGGCTTTGCAGGTGGTCGGATCAAAGGCGCGGCTGGAACCGAAGCGCGAAGAGATTGCCGCCGCGGCCCTGAAGTGGTGCGGGTGGCTTGAAGCGGCCCTGGGCCGGCCTAGCTGACGCCCCCGCGGCCTGGGCCCACCGCCGAGAGGCGCTGTGCTGCCGAGTGCAGCGCCCCGGCAATTTCCTCGGCCCGGACGTCAAAAGCGGCACCGCTGCCCAGGACGGCAAGGGCAGCGGTCACACGCCCGGCCGGATCCCGCACGGGAACGGCAAGCTCATGGACCCCGTGCTCGAACTCCTCGGCCGCCCTGATGAAACCCTGCGGGCGGTCCTGTTCCATCAATGCGCACACTTCCGGCACGGAGTGAGCTGCCCTTGGGCCGCCCACGCCGATAAAGTCCACACCCTGAAGAAGCTCCTCAACCTCGGTGGCCTTGTGGTCCCAGAGGAGGGCCCGGCCTGAACCTGTGCACCAGACGGGGGTGACCATGCCGGGTTTCACAAAGCTTCCCAGCGCGCCGTCATTGCTGGACGTCCTGAGCAGGATCACCCGTACGCCGTCACGGACGGACAGCCGGGCCCGGAGGCCGAACTCAGCCACGAAAAGTTCCAGCTCACTCTTAGCCTCGCCGATCCAGCCAACATTGAGGCTGGCCCCAAGCTGGAAGAAGGCCGGCCCGGCACGGAACGGCCCGCGTTCCACCCGCTCCAGAATGGCCAGTTCGCAGAGCTCCTGGGTAAGCCGGGACACGCGGCCCTGGTCCATCGCCAGCTCGGCGGCGAGCTGCGAAACGCCCAGCAGTCCCCTGCCCCGCTTCTCGCGGTCGACGATGAGCCGGACAATGCGAAGGCCCTGGCCCAGCGATGACGCTTCCGACAATTCCAAGCTGAACCGCTCCCTCTGGTGGACTTCAACGCCCATTCTCACACCCAGGCGGCGGTGACCGGCGGCTTTCGTCTTTGCCGGCAAGCCTTTCGACGAACACGCCGGAGGCCCGGCGGCCGAAGACTGGTTCGGCCGCCGGGCCGGCGGGGTTGCCGCAGAACTGCCGCAGAACTGCCGCAGCAGGCTACTCCGCGAGCTGCCGCCGTCGTCCGTACTTGATGTAGAAGAAGGCGTAGCAGGCGCCCACGAAAGGAATGCCGAAGTAGAGGGCAGCGACCTGGTTCGGGTCGAAGGCGATGCCGATCAGCGAGACGAGGCACAGCGTGAAGGCAAGGATCGGGACCACCGGGAACAGCGGGGCCTTGTAGGCGAGATCGTGGATGTTTCCGCCGTTCCGCACGAAGGCACGCCGGTGGAAGAAGTGCGACGCCGTGATGGACATCCAGACCCCCACAACGGCGAACCCGGCAACAGACACCAGCGCGAGGTACACCGATTCCGGAGCCACCACGCTGCTGATCAGCGAAGCCAGCCCGCCGACCATGCTGACGCAGAGCGCGATGAGGGGAATCCCGTTTTTGGTCAGCTTCCGGAAAGCCTTCGGTGCGTGCCCTTCCTCGGACAGGGAAAAGAGCATCCGGGCGCAGGAGAACAGGCCGCTGTTCCCGGCGGAGAGCAGTGCGGTGATAATGACGAAGTTCATGATGTCCGCCGCATAGGGAATGCCGATGGAGGAAAAGACCGTCACGAAGGGGCTCTCGTCCAGGCCCACCTGGTCAAAGGGGATGGTGGCAGCGATGACGCCGATGGCGCCCACAAAGAAGATCAAGAGGCGGAACACGGTGGTCCGCATGGCCTTGGGAATGCTGGTCTCGGGGTCGGCGGTTTCGCCGGCTGCGACGCCGATGAGTTCCGAACCGGAGAACGCGTAGAACACTGCAAGGGCAGTCACCAGGACGCCGGAGAAGCCGTTGGGGAACAGTCCGCCCGACGTGTTGAAGTTTTCGAGCAGGAACGGGTGGGAACCTCCGGCCAGCGGGTGGAACCCGACCAGGGCGGCCCCGCCGAAGGCAATCAGGACAACGATGGCGCCCACTTTGATGATGGAAAACCAGAACTCGGATTCGCCGAAGAAGCGCGAGGAGACGGCGTTCAGGGCAAACAGGATGGACGCGAAGACGATGCACCACACCCACACCTCAATTCCCGGGAACCAGCGCTGCATGAGCAGGCCGGCCGCGGTGAACTCCGACCCCAGGGCCACGGCCCAGCACAGCCAGTACAGCCAGGCCGTGGTGAAGCCGGTGGCCGGACCGATGGACCTGGCGGCGTAGATGTGGAACGCGCCTGAGACCGGATAAGCGATGGCCAGCTCGCCGAGGCAGGCCATGACCAGGTAGACGACGAACGCGCCCACGAGATACGCCAGGACTGCCCCAAGCGGGCCGGCCTGGGAAATCGTGTAGCCCGAACTGAGGAAGAGGCCGGACCCGATGACGCCGCCCATGGCGATCATCACCAGGTGCCGCGGCCCCATGGATCGGCGGAGCCCCGGCGCCGGTCCAAGGTCTGATTCAGCGGGTCCCAATCCAGGGGATGAAGAAGCCTGCGGATCCAAGCGGGTTGTGGAAGAAAGTTCCATGAATTGCTCCCGGGAAAAGTAGTCGGGGTGCGAACGGGATTGATGCACCGGAAAGCCTCGGAGGGCGTCGGGGACCATTCCGGTAAACCCAACCGCCGTGACGAAAGTAACACCAAATCGCCGTTTTGATCTTTAAAAACATCCCTGGATGCATATATTGCACGAATATTAAGGCGTCGCGGTACACATGGCGTCATCCTTGGTCACTTTGCGCAGTCCTTTGGGCGGATTCACATGGCTGGACGGACACGGACCGGCCTGAGCATGGAACCACCAAGCATTTCCGAGAGAAGGACACGGCATGACCACCTACGACCTTGCACTTATTGGCTTCGGCGGAGTGAACCGCAGCCTGGCTGAGCTGATCGCCGCCCGCGGCGAAGCCCTCCGCGCCGAGCTGGGCTTCGGCCTGCGTGTAGTTGCCATCACCGATCTGCGCCTCGGTTCCCTGATGGACGCCGACGGTATTGATCTGTCCATGGCCCTGGCGCTGGGCGGAGACGGCGGCGGCGAGACCTTTGCCCGGCACGGCGGTTCCGCGGCACCGGACAACGAGGCGGTGATCCGCAACTGCACAGCGGACATCATCTGTGAGGCCACTTTCACCAATCCCGACGACGGCGAGCCCGCGGTTTCGCACGTCCGCTGGGCACTGGAATCGGGCAAAAGCGTCTGCACCACGAACAAGGGGCCGGTGGCGCTGCGGGGCCGGGAACTGGCGGCCCTGGCGGAACAGCAGGGAGTCCGCTTCGAGTTTGAGGGTGCCGTCATGAGCGGCACGCCGGTGATCCGGCTTGCCAAGCAGATGTTCAGCGGGCTGAAGATCAACGGCTTCGAAGGGATCATGAACGGCACCAGCAACTACGTTCTGGGGCGCATGGAAGCCGGCCTTGACCTTGGCGAGGCGGTCCGGGAAGCCCAGGAGCTGGGCTATGCCGAGGCGAATCCTGCCGCGGACCTCGAGGGTTTTGACGTGCAGCTGAAGGTGCTGATCCTCGCCAACGAGCTCCTCGGCGGGAACCTGCAGCTGAAGGACATCCGGCGCGAGGGCATCTCCGCAGTAACGCCGGAGGACATCCGGGCGGCCGCTTCGGCCGGCCAGCGCTGGAAACTGGTCGGATCCGCCAGGCGGACTCCCGACGGCGGCATCGCGGCGGGCGTTGCACCGCGCGCCGTCGACTTGGAACACAGCCTTGCCGGCATCTCGGGCGCCACGAACGCTGTCTCGTTCGAAACTGACCTGCTGGGCCCCGTGACGGTTTCCGGCCCCGGCGCCGGACGGATCGAGACGGCCTACGCGCTGCTCTCTGACATCATCGCCATCCATCAGGCATCGGAAATCAGCGGCGCCGCCGGCTCCCCTGCCGCGGCCGGCTCCCTTGAGGCTGCCACGGAAGACGGAGGGCTTGCACGTGTCTGAGGCCACCGTTCTGCAGGACGTCCAGATTCCCCAGCTCCACGAGGTGACCAGCCCCCACGACGGCAGGATTGTCGGAGCGGTCCCCACCACCGATGCCAACGCGGTTGTTGCGCTGATGGCCACGGCCCGCTCCGGAGCCATAACAGCTAAGTCCCTGCCCCGCCATGCACGCGCCGCCATCCTGTCCACGGCCGCGGCGGACATTGAACGCAGAACCGAGGACTTCGCCCGGACCATCGTGGCGGAGGCGGGGAAGACCATCCGCCAGGCGCGCAAGGAAGTCCACCGGGCCGTCAACACGCTCCGGCTGTCCGCGGAGGAAGCCACGCGCGGTGCCGGCGAAGTCATCCCGTTCGACTCCTATGCCGGATCGGAGGACCGGACCGGCTGGTTCACGCGGGAGCCGCTCGGGATCATTGCGGCCATCACGCCCTTCAACGATCCCCTGAACCTGGTGGCCCACAAGGTGGGCCCGGCGATCGCCGGGGGCAACGCCGTCGTACTCAAGCCCTCAGCCCTCACGCCGCTGTCCGCCCGGCTGCTGGCTGACGCACTGTACGACGCCGGCCTGCCGCCGGAGGTCCTCACAGTGGTCAACGGCGGGAGGGATGTTGCGGCCGCCATTATCGGGACCCGGGACATCCGGATGGTCTCCTTTACCGGCGGGTTCGCGACCGGTGAGGCAATCGCCCGCACGGCGGGGCTGAAGAAGCTCGCCATGGACCTGGGCGGCAACGCGCCGGTGATCGTCCTGGACGATGCGGACGTGGACCAGGCCGTGGACTCATGTGTATCCGGCGCGTTCTGGGCCGCGGGCCAGAACTGCGTGGGGGTACAGCGGATTCTGGTCCACCGCTCCGTCTACGGCGAATTCCGCCGGAAGTTCGTGGCGGCCACGAGAGCACTGGTCACCGGCGACCCATCCGAGGAACGGACTGACGTTGGCCCCATGATCAGCCCCGGCTCGGTCAGGGAGGTCCAGCTGAAGATCGGCGGCGCCATAGACGCGGGCGCAACAGTACTGGCCGGCAACCGGGCTGAGGGAAATGTGTTGCTACCGACCGTCCTGGAGTCCGTTCCGGAGGACTGCCGCCTCTGGCAGGAGGAAGTGTTCGGACCGGTGGTCATGCTCAAGATGTTCAGCACCTACGACGAAGCGATCGGGCTGGCGAACTCCATCGATTTCAGCCTGCATGCGGGCATCTTTACCCGCTCCCTCGCGGCGGCCATGGGTGCGGCCCGGGATCTGGACGCAGGCGGCGTGATGATCAACGACTCCTCGGACTACCGGTTCGACGGCATGCCGTTCGGCGGGTCCAAGTACGGCAGTATGGGCCGGGAAGGCGTCCGGTTCGCCTACGAGGAGATGACCCAGGCGAAGGTGGTTTGCATCAGGAACTAGGTCTGCATCAGGAACTAGCGGGCGGCAGGTCCTGGAGCCCGTCAGCGGCGTGCCCGTCTCCGTGCCCGGCGGCGTGCCCGGCGGCGTCTCCGTCGGCTGCCCGCCGTCGGATGACGTTGGACAGGGTCAGCGCGGTCACGGTGTCGCCCACGCCGGGGAGGGCCGCGATCTGCTCCCAGATCTCCTGGACCCTGTCCAGCGAGCGCGCCTCCAGCCTCACCAGCAGGTCGAAGTCGCCGCTCAGGACATCACAGAGGACCACTTCGGGAATGGTCCGCAATGCTGCCAGGACGTCCGCGCCGCGCATGCGGTCCTTGCGGTAAATCATGAGGAAAGCGGAAACCATGCTCTGGCCCACGCTGCCCGCCACAATCGTGTAGCCCTGGATGTAGCCCTGCCGCTCCAGGCGGTCCACACGCTGCCGCACGGCGTTCCGGGACAGGAGCACCCTGCTGGCCAGCTCGGCATGGGACACCCGGGCGTTCTTTGTGAGTTCCGCAAGGATCTTCTGGTCGATGTGATCCAAACCCGCCCCGTCCATCCCTACCCTCCGCCGCAATCATCGGTGCGCCGCTGCCCCTGGGACTGTGCGCTCCGAAACCGTAGCCAGAAAGGCTCCGCAGAAATGATACGTCTACACGTGGACAATCAGGCATCCGCCGCCGTCAGCTGCATTCTGTTCGACATGGACGGGACGCTCCTGGACTCCGCACCGGGGGTGATGGACAGCGCTGCCCGGGCGCTCAAAGCCGTAAAGGCGCCCGTCCCTCCGCACCGGGACCTGCTCAAATACGTCGGTCCGCCCATGTACGAGTCGTTCCGGCACAGCGCGGGCCTGGACGCGGCAACCGCACAGGAAGCGCTCCGGCATTACCGTGCGGCCTAAGCCGAAACAGGGGCGGAACAATCCAGCCTTTTCGACGGTGTCGGCGGCCTCCTGGACCAGCTGGCTTCGCTGCAGTGTCCGATGGCCGTGGCAACGTCCAAAGTGGAGGATCAGGCGGTCCGGCTGGCGGGCGCTTTTGGTATCGCCCGTCACTTCGCCGACATCTGCGGTGCGTCCGACGCAGCCGGCAGGGCCTCCAAGGAGGACGTTATTGCCGAATCGCTGGCGCGGCTGAAGGCGCAGGGCGTGGACATTTCCAGCCCGGTCATGGTGGGCGACCGGAGCTACGACGTTGCCGGGGCGGCGGCCCACGGGATCCCTGCGATCTTTGCCGCCTGGGGATACGGAGACCCGTCGGAAGCGCGCGGGGCCGCAGCTGTCGCCGGGACGCCCGAGCTCCTTGCGCGGCTGCTCCGTGCAGGCCGGTAAAGCAGCCGCCCGGTGACTGAAGCGGAGGACGACGGCGGGAAGTCCCGCCGTCGTCCTCCGGCTTCAGCTCTTAGTCACCACGGCGTTCACGTGGTGCCGGATCACCGTCCGCTGACGATGGAGACCGTGCTTGGGTTTTCGATGGCGCCCATCACCCTGTCGGTCACTTCATCGATACCGCCGATGCCGTCGACCTGGGTCAGGATGCCGCGCTCGGCATACTTGGCCACAACGGCCTCGGTCTGCCCGTGGTACAGGTCCAGCCGGTGGCGGATGACGGCTTCGTTGTCGTCGCTGCGGCCCGTCTCCTTGGCGCGGCCCAGGAGACGGTGGACCAGTTCGTCGTCGTCTGCCGTCAGCTGCAGCACGACGTCCAGTTCCTGCCCGCCCCTGGCCAGGACCCCGTCCAGATAATCAACCTGCGCCGTGGTGCGGGGGTATCCGTCCAGCAGGAAACCGTTCTCGACGTCGTCCTGGCAGAGGCGGCTGCGCACCATCTCGTTCGTGACGCTGTCCGGAACGAAGTCACCGGCGTCCATGTACTTCGTGGCCTCGATGCCAAGCGGCGTCCCGCCCTTCACATTGGCGCGGAAGATATCGCCGGTGGAAATCGCCACAACGCCGAGGCGCTCCGAGATGCGCTCCGCCTGCGTGCCCTTGCCGGATCCGGGCGGGCCAATAATCAACATTCTCGTCATTCAAATAACCCTTCGTAGTGCCGCTGCTTCATGTCAGTGGCGACCAGGATGCATCGGTGCGTGACAGCAGAGTACGACGGCGGGAGGTCCCGCCGCCGTCCACTGGCTTTTTATGCAGCTAACGGTAGTTATGGTGCAGTAGGCGGTCACGGGTGGCAGTCCCGGTGAGCCTGGGTTGGTGCCCGGGCTTAGAAGAAGCCGAGCTTGTTTTCGGAGTGGCTGACCAGGAGGTTTTTGGTCTGCTGGTAGTGGTCCAGCATCATGGCGTGGTTCTCGCGGCCGATGCCGGAGGACTTATAGCCGCCGAACGCAGCGCCGGCCGGGTAGGCGTGGTAGTTGTTGACCCACACACGGCCGGCCTGGATCTCGCGGCCGGCACGGTAGGCAACGTTGCCGTTGCGCGACCAGACACCGGCGCCGAGGCCATAAAGGGTGTCGTTGGCGATGCTGACGGCGTCGTTGTAGTCCGTGAAGCGTGCAACGGAGACCACGGGGCCGAAGATCTCCTCCTGGAAGATCCGCATCTTGTTCTGGCCTTCGAAGATGGTGGGCTGGACGTAAAAACCGCCGGCCAGGTCCCCGTCAAGCTCCGTCGGTGCACCGCCGGCCAGGATTTTGGCGCCCTCTTCGAGCCCGATGTCGATATAGGAGAGGATCTTCTCCATCTGGCCCACCGATGCCTGGGCGCCGATCTGGGTATTGGTGTCCAGCGGGTTGCCCTGGATGATCTTCTGCGTCCGGGCCACGGCGTCAGCCATGAAGGAATCGTAGATACCGTCCTGGACGAGGGCGCGGGACGGGCTGCTGCAGACTTCGCCCTGGTTGAAGGCATAGAGGGTGAAGCCCTCGAGCGCCTTGTCGTAGAACGCGTCGTTGGACGCGGCAACGTCGTTGAAAAAGATGTTCGGGCTCTTGCCGCCCAGTTCCAGCGTGACGGGGATCAGGTTCTGGCTGGCGTACTGGCTGATCAGGCGTCCGGTGGACGTCTCGCCGGTGAAGGCGATCTTGCGGATCCGCGGGCTGGAGGCCAGCGGCTTTCCCACTTCGGCACCAAAGCCGTTCACGATATTCAGCAGGCCCGGCGGCAGCAGGTCAGCGATGAGTTCGGCCAGGACCAGGATGGAGGCCGGCGTGTTGGAGGCAGGCTTGAGCACCACCGCGTTGCCGGCGGCCAAGGCAGGAGCCATCTTCCAGACGGCCATCAGGATGGGGAAGTTCCACGGGATGATCTGGCCCACCACGCCAAGGGGTTCGTGGAAGTGGTAGGCCGTGGTGTCGTCGTCGAGCTGGGAGAGCCGGCCTTCCTGGGCGCGGATGGCGCTTGCGAAGTAGCGGAAGTGGTCCGCTGCGAGCGGAATGTCCGCATTCAAGGTCTCGCGGATGGGCTTGCCGTTGTCCCACGATTCGGCGACCGCCAGCATCTCCAGGTTCGCGTCGATCCGGTCCGCGATCCTGTTCAGCACGGCGGCGCGCTCCGTGGCCGATGCCTTGCCCCAAGCCGGTGCGGCCCTGTGCGCGGCATCGAGTGCCAGCTCAACGTCCGCAGCGGCGCCGCGGGCCACCTCGGTGAATTGCTTTCCGTTCACCGGGGAAACGTTCTCGATGTATTGGCCGGTCGTTGGAGCCACCCATTCTCCGCCGATCCAGTTCTCATAGCGGTCCTTAAACTGGACCTTGGATCCTTCTTGGCCGGGCTGTACATAAACAGTCATGGTCACTCCTCTGGAAAACAGACGTCTTCGTCCTGGCCCCCATGCTAGGTGTTCAAAGGTTGCGACCAGGCTGCATCGGCCGCTTGAGGCCCGCTTCCTACCGCGGGCTCCTCGGGCGGCCGTGGCTTGTAGACCCAGGCCACGAGCACCACGGAGATGATCATCAGCAGGAACCAGGAGACCAGCTTGTCGGGCGAGACCAGGTGCCATCCGTCCACCTGGTTGGGGTAGAGCCAGGCCCCGGACCAGGTGGCGATATTCTCCGCGATCCAGATGAACAGCGCCACGAGCAGGAAGGCCAGGACCAGCGGCATCCGGAACTTCCTGCGGAACACGCGGAAGTGCATCACGCACCGCCCGTAGATGATCACGACGGCGGCCAGCAGGACCCAGCGGGCGTCCACGATGTAATGGTGGGTGAAGAAGTTCACGTAGACGGCGGCGGCCACGACCGCCGTCACCCACCGCCTCGGATAGCGGGCAAAGCGCAGGTCAAAGAGGCGGTAGACGCGCACCATGTAGGAACCGACGGCCGCGTACATAAAGCCGCTGAAGAGCGGTACGGCCCCGATGCGCAGGACACCCTCGGCTTCATAGGCCCAGGACCCCACGTCGGTCTTGAACAGCTCCATGACCGTTCCCACCAGATGGAAGAGGACAATCACCCTGAGCTCACGGAGGGTTTCGAGCCGTGTGGCGACCATCAGGATTTGGATCACGACGGCGGCAAGTGTCAGGAAGTCGTTCCTGGCCAGTCCGGCGTCGTCGGGATACCAGAGGCGCGCCGCAAGGAGAACGGCAAGGAGCACGGCGCCAAAGATGCACGCCCAACCCTGCTTGAGGCCGAAGACAACAAACTCCGTGAGCCTGGAACGGGCACCGCCGGCAGGTGCCTTGTCCAGAAACCGGTGAGCACGCTCATCGATCAAAAGCTCTACGGACGTGAAGCTGCGCATCGGTATCCCGTTCCCCCGCCACGAGTGGCAATGTTGATTTTTCTGCCGGACATCCTGTCCGTTTCCTGCCTGCGCGCCTGGCCCTAGGCCGTGCCGAGCCGGGCGAGGCAATAGTTCTTGGGCCAGTGCCGGGCCCGCTGCGGCAGCCGCGGATAGACCAGGGCGGACCACCGCATGGTGCGGTCGAACCAGCGGCGATGGCGTTCACTCCACGGCAGCCCGAAGCCCTGCCGGAGCTGGTCCGGCAGGAGTCCCACGGTGATGAAGCGGGCCAGCGGCATGACCAGGCGCTGCCAAAGCTGCGGGTTGGACGGATACAGCAGGTCGCGGGCCACGCGGACGCTGACCTCGTCTGCCTGCAGCCTTTGCAGGCAGCCGTCCCAGTAGGTGGCGAAGGCCGCGCGGTCGGCGGGCCACAACTCTGCCGGAAGCTGCAGGGCCGTACCGATTCGCGCGTAGTCCCGGTACATGAGTTCCGCCGCTTCGTCGTCCAGCGCCCCGTAGATTCTCTCGTAGACCGTGACAGCGGTGTCATAGAGGGTTGCCACCACCCACAGCTGGGACTGGGCATCGAAGGCGCTGTAGCCCGCGGAACCCGCATCGGGTTTGCGGCGGACGGGACCATGGGCGCGGTTCACGCTGCGGCGCACCGCTGCCACCTGCCCCTCGGTGCCGTAGACCACGGCGTACACGTAGGTCAGGGTGCCGCGAAGCCGCTCCAGCGGACGATCTGTGAAATTGCTGTGTTCTGCCACGCCGTGGCCCACCGCCGGGTTCGCGATCTGCAGCAAAATTGCGCGTCCTGCCCCCGCGAGCAGAACGCCTTCCGCTCCCATGTCGGCAAGTCCACGCACCATGCCCACACCCTACCCGAGTGTCCGGGACGGCGCCCCCGCATAGGTCCCGTCAACGGCCGGACGACTTGGTGCCAGCCGGCCCGTATAGCCTTGGGAGAGGAGGGAACATGACCGTTCGAAGCGCAGGAATACTGTTGTACCGGTGGAACCCGGCAGCTCAGCTGGAAGTCTGGATAGCCCACATGGGCGGACCGTTCTGGGCCCGCAAGGACGCCCACGCATGGTCCATTCCCAAGGGCGAATACCCTGAGGACGAGGATCCGCTAACCGCCGCCCGGCGGGAGTTCGCCGAGGAAATGGGCACGCCGGCGCCGCCCGCCGACTACATCCGGCTTGGCGAGTTCAGGCAGCCGTCAGGCAAGATCATCACGGCCTTCGCCGCAGAGTGGGACTTCCGGCCCGGACAGGTTGTGAGCAATACGTTCCCGCTGGAATGGCCTAAGGGATCCGGCGTCATCCAGCACTTTCCCGAAATAGACGACGCCCGCTGGTTCGAAGAACCCGAATCGCGGACCAAGCTGGTGAAAGGCCAGCTGCCCATCCTTGACGCCCTCAGCCAGCACCTCCGGGACAAGCTTTCCTGAACGCACAGCCGGTGACGGGAGCTACGGCGCCCCCGGAATCGCGTAATACAGGTAGGCGTCCTCTTCGCCGGTGCGCACGAAACCGGCCCCTTCGTACAAGGCACGTGCTGGATTGCCGCGGTGGACCCCGAGGGTGAGCGAGGTGCTGCCGCCCGTCCTGGCGTCAGTGATGAACGTGTCCAGCAGCAGCCGCCCGATCCCCTGCCGGCGAAGATCCGGCAGGACGTGAAGGGTGACCAGAACCGCAGCCCCCTCAGGGAGCGGCATCCACAGCATGATGCCCGCCGGGACGCCGTCCACCTCCGCCACCCGGGCACGCGGGAGGTTGGCGGTCCAGAGCTCCAGGTTCCGGTCAATCGCCTGCATCCAGCCGTCGAGCTGTCCGCCCTCGATGTCCCGCATGTACTGCAGCTCGGACCTGTACAGCATGGGAAGGTCGGTGGGCTCGGCGGGCGGATGGTCCGGACCGGCCTAGTCCCTGGCTCCGATGGGTTCATCGGGAAAGTCTCGCACGCGGCAGCAGACGACGGCGGTAGGTACGGGAAAAGCCGTCGGTCAACCGGGCTGACAGCAGTCAGGCCCTGGATTCTGTCCAGGGCCTGACTTCAACTTGCGGGCATCGTCATGACTTCCACATTCAGGTGGCCGTTTCTGAGGGACCCCTGTAAAACCGGCCGAAACGGTGAAGGTACAGGTACATGGCGAGGAAGGTGACTACGCCCAGGAGCGGCCCTGCCCAGATGGCAACCGGAGTGCCGTGGATGAGTATCGCGGCGGCTCCGAATATGCCTCCTGCGACGCCTACTCCGGGGCTGGCAGTGGCGAGCTTGCCTTGGACGTTTCGGCCTACCTGACGGTATCGAAGGCCGTGCAGGACGCCGAAGAGGATGAAGGCGGCCCCCATAATCAACGGCCACGGCCATTCGGCCATTGCTACAACGCTCAGGGTCAGCCCGTACATAGCGGCCAATGCCAACCAATAGTTTCGTACAGTGGTGGTGACTTTCGTGTTCATCAGCATCCTCGGTTGAAGTCAATCACGGATCCGGCGATGGCCATGGCCGCTGAGCAACCAAGCGCAGCCATGGGGCCGAAGAATCCCAAAGCGCCGCAGAATGCGGCATTGGTGCCCCACCAAGCCCAGAGGGCAGCCCAAGCCGACGGGCACTGCGGGAACATCGGTTTCATGGACATGCTGCCTTTGCCGCCACCGACCATCGAAGGTTTTGCCTTAATGATTTTGGCTACCTTGGTGTTGTTGGGCCCATCTCTGACTTCGAGTGAAAGATACCCGGTGTCGGTGAGCTCGACCAACGATTTAAGTACATCGGTAGGCATGGAAGCGGCCAGGAAGTTCTTTTGAAGTCCGCTGTCGAATCGACTATCGGATGACAGAAAGGTGGTGAGCGGCTTGGATTTCTTTATGATGCGAAGCCGCTCAGCGAACCCTGCCGGGTCGCTTGATCGTGCTTGCTCAAGTCGTTTCATGGCCTCGTCTGTCTGAGCCCGGGTCGGTTGGAGCAATGCGACCCCAGACTCGGTGCCAGCCACGGTGCGCGCTCCGGCGGCACTGGCAGGCCCGACAGATGCCAAGAAGACCGCAATTACTGCCACAACTGTAACGACTACTCGACAGGCTTGTTTCCAAGCGCCAATTGTTAAAAACATTTGAATTCCCCCAAATATTTGAATTCCCCCAAATACAGACTCCACCCACTCTTGCTGAGCAGGCGCACTACCGCGCGACCATTACAGGGCGCGGAAGCGGGGTCTAGGCTACGAACCCCACCAAGGTGATGCAAGTCAAATGGGCTCCGTCCCATTTTGAGGACTGGCGTGAAGCGGACGACGGCGGGACTCCCGCCGTCGTCCGCTTCCGTTCGCTTACGTTCGGGCGGGCTCGAGCAGCCTTGCGGGGTCCACGGCGAGGAGAACCGCTGCGAGACGCGCGTTGAGCTCGAAAACATCGCGGCTGCTCGCCACCCCGGACAGCACGTCCATGACCAGCCCGTCCTCCTGGGCGACGATGATGCGGGCAATGTCCGCCGGCTCCAGGACAGGATGAAATTCGCCGGCGGCAATTCCTTCGGCAATGATGCCCTCGTAGCTTGACTGCTGCGCCCTGGTGAACTCCTCCTGGATGCGCCGAAGTTCCGCGTTCCGGAGGGAGTGGGACCAGTACTCGTAGAGAATCCGTGAGGCGTCGTCCTCCAGGCCGCCCGAGATGCCGGCCTGCAGCGCGGCCGCGAGCCTGGCAGTGGGGTCCGCGCCGGAATCGACGGCATCCGTCAGGCTTTGCAGGAAACGGTCCGAGGACGCCTGCACCGCCGCGGCCTCGATTTCAGCCAGTCCCCCGAAGTAATACAGCACGGCGTTCGGGGCCATGCCCGCTTCGGACGCAATTGCCCGGAGCGTCGCAGCACCCGCCCCTTCCCGGGCCGCCACAGCCTGGGCCGCGACGAGGATGTGGCTCCGCCGAATCTCCTTCTTGGTTGGACCTGCCATCGACTCGGTGCCCCATTCTCTTTGGCGATCAGGTATTGACAACGATCCTAGTCACATATTGAATGGTATTCAAATTTGAACGTCATTCAAATTTCCTGACTCAATGAGGAGTTCCATGACCCACCCCGTTCCCCAACCTCCGCCCCAAACCGCCACACCCCCGGCCTCCGCCAAGGGCCTGAAAGCAGGGTCAATCGGCATCGGCCCCACCGTCGCCCTGGGCCTGGCCGCCGTAGCTCCGGCCTACAGCCTGGCCGTCACGCTGGGCTTCGTCGTCCTTGCCGTTGGCGTGCATACCCCCGCCGCTTTCCTCCTCGGGTTCGTCCCCATCCTGTTCACGGCCTTCGCCTTCCGGGAGCTGAACAAGGAGATGCCGGACTGCGGAGGGGTCTTCGTCTGGATCACCCGCGTCTTCGGACCCCGCGCCGGCTGGTTCCTCGGCGGCTGGGTTCCCCAGATCGCTACCTTCATTGCCACGGCAGCCCTTGCGCAGGTGGCGGCCACGTACCTCCTGCAGTTCCTGGGCCTCGGTGCAGTCGCCGAACAGCCCATCCTGGTGGCCCTCATTGCCTGCAGCCTCATCGGCCTGAGCGCAGTCGTTTCGGCGCGCGGCATCGAGCTTTCGGCCTGGCTCCAGTACGCCCTCATCGGATTGCAACTCGTGGCGCTTAGCGGCTTCTGCGTCGGCGCGTTCACCGCAATCGCCGCCAGCGGCACACTCGACGGCGCCGAACCGCCAAGCCTCGACTGGCTGAATCCCTTCGCCTTCGGCGACGCCTCGGGACTCGTCTCGGGCGTGATTCTGTGCCTGTTCATCTACTGGGGATGGGACGCGCTGATCGCCGTCAACGAGGAAACCACCAACCGCAAAAGCACCCCGGGACGCGCCGTCGTCATCACCACCACCATCCTGCTTGTGTTCTATGTGGTCACGGCCGTGGCGGCTGTCGGCTTTGCGGGCGTCGCCGGCATCACCGATCCGGGGACTGTCTCGGACGTACTCTCCGTGCTCGGCCCGCAGGCAACCGGGACCGTTTTCGGCCAGATCATCATCCTCGCCGTCGGCTTATCCGCTCTGGCCGCACTCATGACCGTGGCCGTCAGCACGCCGCGCTCCTGGCTCAGCATGGGTACCTACCGTGCCCTCCCCGGCGCCACCACCAAAATGGACCCCGCCCGCGGCACACCCACAACCTCGATCCTCTGGTGGGCGCTGCTGAGCGTCGGCATGACCGTTGGGCTGACGGCCATCGCAGCGGACTTCATCGGCTTCGCCGTCCTGTCGATCGGACTGCTCATCGCCGCGTACTACGCCGCAACGGCCCTCGCCTGCGTGGTGTATTTCGCCCCGCAGATGCGGACGTCTGCCGCTTCGCTCCTGATGAAAGGCATCCTGCCGGCCGTCGGCGCAGCCATGATGATCGCGGCATTCGTCCTGAGCGCCCTCGACATGTACTCCCCCGAGTACGTGGGGCTCTCCTGGCTGGGCATAGGAACAGTGTTCTGGACCGGCGTCGGCGCCCTGGTCATCGGCGCGATCGTCACCGCCCTGCTGCGAACCCGGTTCCGGGAATTCTTCTCGGCGGAAACCATCCCGCGCGGCAACGTCACCACCCGGGCCGAACTGGCCACCATTCTCACCAGCGAAACTGAGGCATAAATGCGAGTCCTGTCCGTAGCAGCCATCCAGACCAAGTCGGTCCCCTACGACGTCGAAGCCACCTGGCAGCGCTTCGTCCGGCAGGCCGAGTGCGCGAAGGACCTGGGCCCGGAAGTCGACGTCATCGTGGCTCCGGAGCTGCTGCTCTCCGCGCCCGGCGAATTCCTCCAGCCGGACCCCGCCGCGGACACCCGGTCGGCTGCCCCCATTCCCAGCGACCTCACCGGACGGATCACCGGGCTTGCCCGGCGGCTTGGCGTCTGGCTTGTACCGGGATCGCTATTGGAGGAGCACAACGGGTCCACCTACAACACGGCCATCGCCGTTTCACCCGACGGTGAGATCGTTGCCCGCTACCGGAAGCTTTTCCCCTGGCGCCCGTTTGAGACAACAACACCAGGGGACTCGTTCGTGACGTTCGATATCCCCGGCAAGGGCCGCGTGGGCCTGGCGATCTGTTTCGACGGCAGCTTCCCTGAGGTCTCCCGGCAGCTGGCCTGGCTTGGGGCCGAGGTGATCATCCAGCCGACCCTCACCACCACGCGGGACCGGGAAATGGAAGTGGTCATGTCCCGGGCGAATGCCTTCGTCAACCAGGTCTTCGTGGTGAACGTCAACGGCGCGGACCCTTCAGGGGTCGGCGAAAGCGTCATCGTGGACCCGGAGGGCACCATCATGCAGCATGCCCGGGGCGGGGAGGAGATCCTTTACGGCGTCCTGGACCTGGACCGGGTGACTCAGGCCCGGCGCTACGGGACGTTCGGAATCAACAAACCCTGGTCCCAGCTCAAGGACCAGCGCGGCATCCTCGCCTATCCCATGTTCGGTGGAGCGAGCTTCCAGCCGCCCGAATGGAGCTAAAGCACCACCGGCAACGGCGGGCGGACGACGGCGGGACCTCCCGCCGTCGTCCGCTTGCTGTGGGCGCGTTCCCCATAAAGCGTTCGGCCCGGCCCGATGCGGCTCATCCTTCCGCCTTGGACTGGCGCAGCATGCCGCCGAGGGCCAAAGCCGAGAGGGCGATAACGATGCCGCCCACCACGATTGCTGTCAGCTCGATTCCCCACAGTGATGCGAGCAGCCCGGCCGCGATGGCCGGAACGCTCATCGCGAGGTAGCTGATGACATAGACCGTGGACAGCAGCGAGGCCCGTTCGGACGCCTTGGCGAGCGGCATTACCGTCCGCATGGCGCCCTGGAACCCTGTTCCGAAGCCTGCCCCCGCCACAACGACGCCGAGGAACAAGAGGACCGGCTGGCCGGCGACCACGGCGCCAAGGGTGACCGCGACGCCGGAAAGGAGGGCAGCCGCGCCACCCACCAGGACCCGCGCCGCCGGGCGGCGGCCGAAGGTGAAGACGGCCACGGCTCCGCTGGAGGTCAGCGCGAATACCAGCCAGCCTCCCACCATGGGTGAGGCGGAGCCGGTCTGTACCCGCGCGAGGCTTGGGCCAAGGGACAACATAAAACCACCGATGGCCCACACGGCGATGAGCGCCGGGGACGCGACCAGGAGTGCCTTGCGGGCAGCGGGCGGGACGAACACGCTGATCCGCAGGGACTTCAGGGCACCCGGACGCCGTACCGCCGACTCCGGCAGAAAGAGCGCGGCTACCAGCAGCAGGGCGAACACCGCAATCAGAATCACGAAAACTTCCATGGCGGGGGCAGGAGCCGAAGCTGCCAGGGCTGCGGAGCCGAGCGCACCCACGGCCATGCCGATGATCGGTGCCACGCTGTTCACCAGAGGGGCACGCCGCGGGGCAAGATCCGCGAGCGCCGCACCGAGGGCCGCCGTCGCCGCCCCCGTGGCGACGCCTTGCAGGATGCGGGCTGAGATAAGTTCTGCGGCGTTGCCGGAGACGGCGAAGACGATCATGGCTGCCGTTTCCAGAGCCAGGGCGCCAAGAATGACGGCACGCCTACCCAGATGGTCGGACAGCGAGCCGATGACCAGGAGCGCGGCCAGAAGAGCCAGCGCATACGCGGCGAAGACAACCGTCACGGTGAACTGCGTCAGATGCAGCTGCTCCTGGTACATGGCGTAGAGCGGCGTTGGCGCACTGGACGCCGCCAGGAATGCGGCGGACATCAGCACCTGCACCACAACCGCCGCCCGGGCGTCCATTCTGGCGGGAAAAGGAACCTTGGCTGGCGCTGCGGATAGGGGAAGATATTCTGTGGTCACGAACAACACCTCTCAAAAGCAAACCGTTTGCTTTTATACCAACCTATGATCGATTGACCGCAAAAGCAACTGGTTTGCGTTAGCATGGACGAATGACACCCCTCGATGGCTCCCGCCCCGGCGGCCGCAGCGCCCGCATCCAAGAGGCCGTCCATACGGCGACCAAGGAACTGCTTGCTGCCACAAGCCGCGATGACCTCACCATTCCCGCTATCGCGGCGCGGGCGGGAGTGAACCCGACCACCATCTACCGCCGCTGGGGTGATCTTCCCGCGCTGCTTTCGGATGTGGCGGCCGACCGGTTCCGCCAGACCGAGCCGCCTGCCGAAACCGGCTCCCTCGAAGGCGACCTCGCCGCCTGGGCGGAACAGTTCCGGGAAGAGATGGCCTCCGGACCCGGGCGGTCGTATGTGGCGGATGTGCTTGCCGGCGATGCCACCGGAGACAACGCGGGGATCTGCTCGCGCTATGCCGCAGACTCAGTCTCGATCATTGTCCAGAGGTTCCCGGCGGCGCACGCTCCGGCGACAGATGACGTCCTCGACCGCGTGGTTGCGCCGATCCTCTACCGCATCCTCTTCACCCGCGAACGCCCGACGGCAGGGTATGCCGCCGGCCTGGTCTCGGGGCTGCTGGCGGACAGCTGGCGCGTTGCAGAAAAAGCTCCCACGTGCCCCGGGTTGCTGGCACACTAAGCCAATGAAAGACGCGCGCTCCCCCTCCCGGCGGCCCGGCATCCGGGCTGCCATGTTTGTTGACTTCGACAACGTTTTTACGGGCCTGCAGGCCCTCGATCCGGCGGCGGCGAAGCGGTTCGCGGAAGACCCCAAGCACTGGGCGGACGCGTTGTCCGCCGCGGGCTCGGGCGAGAGCGCCCGGCGCTTCCTGATCCGCAACTGCTACCTGAATCCGGTGGTGTACTCGAAGTACCGGACGTACTGGACGCGTGCGGGTTTTCGCGTGATCGACTGCCCGTCGCTGACGCAACGCGGAAAGAGCAGCACCGACATCAACCTTGTGCTGGACGCAATGGACACACTCTCCGGGAGCGGCGGCATCGACGAGTTCTTCATCGCCTCGGCCGACGCCGACTTCACATCACTGATCCAGCGATTCCGGGCCGCCGACAAGATGACCACGGTGATCGCCGCCGGCGCCGTAGCCTTCGCATACCGCGAGATGGCGGACAACGTGGTGGAGTCCCACGACTTTGTGGCCATCCTGAACGGCACCACGGTGGAACCGATCCACGCGGTGGCATCCGTCCAGCCGCAGCGGGCGGAGGGGGCTCCGAAGGCGAAGCCCCGGGCAAAGACCGTTTCCGCCGCGGTCAAGGAGGTCTGCGACTTCGTCCGGACTGCACCGGGCCCGGTCGTCGGGGCAATGGTGGCCCACCGGGCACTCACAGCCGATCCCTCCCTGAAAACGGACTGGGGCGGCTACGGGAAGTTCGGAACCTGGGTCGCCCAGATCGGCCAGGGTGTTGAATACACGGCTACGCGCGGCGGCTGGGTCTGGGACGCGCAGAGGTTTTCCAGCGACGACCTGCCCGCCGAAGCAGAGGCCGAATCCGGCATTGAAGAACGGGTTGCCAGGGTCACCGATGTGCCCGCACTCTCCGCAGCCCAGTTCCGGCAGTTGTTCCTGGCGATGGCGGCCAGGCTCCGTGAGGAACCGGTCTCCCGCAACGAGCTGGCAAAGCTTGTCAGGGATGACTGTGTCACCGCCGGTCAGCCGGTGTCCCGCGGCGCCGTGAACTTTGTCATCCAGGGCCTGGGATACGTCGATTTCCAGCTCACTGACACTGCGACGGCGGAAGAGCTGGCTGCAGCGTGGACGGACGACGTGGAGGAACTGTGCCGGGTGGCACTGATGGAGTTCGACGACGCCGAAAGGCTGGCCCTGCGGCGCTGGGCCAGCGGCGGTTTTGTGGCTGCCTAACGGCGGGCTCCCAGATCCGTTGAGCTCCATCGGGTGGATCGGCCCTCGCGCCTGAAAGAATGGCTGAATGGAAGTCGCCCTGGGACTGCTTGTTCTCGTGGCGGTGGTTTGTGCCGGCAGTGCGTTGGGCAGGAAACTCAACGTTTCGGTGCCGCTGCTGCTGGTGCTGGCCGGCGTCGCCGGTTCTTTCCTCCCGTTCGTTCCGCCTATCGACCTCAACCCGGAGCTGGTCCTCGTGGGCCTGCTGCCGCCGCTGCTCTATGCCGCGGCGCTGCGGACCTCGCTGTTCGACTTCGGCTCCAACCGCCGCGCCATCGGGCTCCTCTCGGTTGGCTACGTCATTTTCGGCACCATCACCGTGGGCTACGTGGTCTGGTGGCTTTTTCCGGAGATTCCGCTTGCCGCCGCCATCGCCCTCGGCGCCGTGGTGGCGCCGCCGGATGCGGTGGCTGCGACCGCCATCGCGCGGAAGGTGGGGATGCCGCGCCGGATTGTCACCATCCTCGAGGGCGAGTCACTGGTCAACGATGCCACCGCCCTGGTCTGCCTCCGCGCTGCGATCGCCGCCATCGCGGGGTCCGTGTCCGCCGCCGGAATCGCCGGTGGATTCATTCTCGCGGCCGGCGGCGGCCTGGTGGTCGGCCTGGCCGCGGCCTACGTGCTGACCCAGCTCCGCAAACGGATCCGGAACATCGCCATCAACACGTCGACGTCGCTGATGGCGCCGTTCGTCGCCTACTTGCCGGCCGAAGCGATCCATGCCTCCGGTGTCCTCGCCGTCGTTGTTACCGGGCTGGTGATGGGAACCAAGGCGCCGTCCATGCCCAACGGCGCCGCACGCCTGAGCCAGCGCAGCAACTGGAACACAGTGCAGTTCCTGCTGGAGAATTCCGTTTTCCTGCTGATCGGGCTGCAGGTCCGGACCATCATCGACGGTGTCCAGGATGACTCCCTCGGTGCGGCCCGCATCTGGGCGGGCTGCGCGGTAATCCTGCTGGCGGTGCTGCTGCTCCGGCCGGTCTGGGTCTTTCCCGCGACGTACCTGCCCCGGCTGATCCCGTCCGTGCGGCGCAACGACCCTGCGCCGCCGTGGCAGTTCGCCGCAATTGTGTCCTGGGCGGGCATGCGCGGCGTGGTGACTCTGGCGGCGGTACTGGTGCTGCCCGCTGACCTCGAGCACCGATCCGTGCTGATCCTGGCTGCCATGGTGGTGGTCGCCGGGACGCTCACGCTGCAGGGGTTCACCTTGCCGCCGCTGGTCCGGCTCCTGCGGGTCAGGGGCCCGGACCAGCGTGAGGACGCCCTGAACCAGGCTTCCCTAATGCAGCTGGCCACCGCCGCCGGCGTGGAGCGGCTGCAGGAAATGCGCACCGACAAGGATCCGCCGGAGGTCGTCGCCATGCTGAAGCGGCGCACCCAGGAGCGCGGGCTGGCGGCGTGGGAACGGCTGGGCCGCCCGACGTCGGAAGCGGCGACGCCCAGCCAGCGCTACGCCCAGCTGCGGCTCGCCATGCTGGAAGCCGAACGGGCCAAGGTCCTGGAACTGCGGCGCGGCGGCCAGTACGCCCACGAGGTCCTCAGTGAAGTCCTGGACCGGCTGGACGTCGAGGAATCGATGCTCGACGCCTCGCTGGATGAGCTGGACGCCTCCGGCGAGGGCGGCGGAGAGGGCATCGCGAGGCCGGGCGGCGTCTGCGGCCATCTGGAGTCCGCGGCGGACCCGCAGGTCCCGCCGGACCCGTTCTGCCCGGACTGCGCACTGGAAGGCACGACGACGGTACACCTCAGGATGTGCCTGGACTGCGGCAACGTGGGCTGCTGTGATTCCTCCCCGGGAAACCACGCCTCCCGGCACTTCGGGTCGACAGGCCACCCGGTGATGCGGAGCATCGAACCCGGCGAAAACTGGCGATGGTGCTACGAGGACGACCTGCTGGGGTGACCCGGAAACACAAAACTCTTCCTGCAATCCGAATTGCATAGTACATTTGATGCAAACGTCATTGCAGAGTGATCCAGATTACAGAGAAGAGTTCCCGCTGTGTCCAGTTCGGCATCGCCCGGTCATCCCGCCAGCAGCAACGGCGCCTCCGATCCGGCATCCGCCTGGCTCGGCGACGCCCTGCCGGACGTCCTCCTGACCAAAGCCCAAGGCCGGGTAGTGGAGGTCATCGTGCGCAATCCGCAGCTGTCCTCCTACGCGGACATCGCCGAGATCGCGCAACGTGCCGATGTGAACAACTCCACCGTGGTCCGGACCGCACAGCACCTGGGCTACCGCGGCTGGCCCGATCTCCAGCGCGAACTGCGCGCCCGCAATCTGGTGATGATCTCCACCGAGGACACCCTGGTGGAACACGGTGCACACCGCAGCCCGCTCCACGATGCGTTGAACCACGACATCGAAAATCTCCGCCTCACCCTCGACGCGAACACCGCCGACGAGGCCCAGTCAGCAATCGCGACGCTGGCCGAGGCACGGTCGATCACCGTGGTGGGCATGGGCTCCTTCGCCGGGCCGGCCAGCGTCATGGCACATCTGGGAACCATCATGGGCTACCCCATCACCCTGGAGCCGCGCGGCGGGGTCCACCTCGCCTCCAGCGTCAACAGGCTGGGCCCCGGCGATGTCCTGGTGGTGATCAACATGTGGCGCTCCATGCGCGAGATCATTGCCGCAGCAGAGGCGGCGCACCGGGCCGGCGTGAAGGTCGTGGCCATCAGCGACATGCGACGCGGCCGCCTGGCCACGATCGCAGACCACCTGCTGGTGGTCGCCTCCGAAGGCATCTCCTTCTTCCAGTCCGTCACCGCCGCCAACTCGGCGGTCTACGGCCTGCTGACCGGAATGGAGGCTGCCCACCCCGAACGCAGCCGCGAAACCATCCGCCGGACCCAGCAGCTCTGGAAAGACCTGGACATCTTCTTGGACTAAGCGCATTCCAGGCCCAGGAGCTCCTCCTTCACCGCCCGTCCATCCGTCCCACCCCTTCCGAACTTCAGCAACATCCCCCAAGGAGTATCCAATGAACACCAGCATCGACCGCCGCATTGCCGTCATCGGCCTCGGCTCGATGGGTGGAGCCATGGCCGACACCCTGCACCGCATCGGCTGGCAGGTCACAGGGTTCGACCCGTCCGAAGCCGCCAGGGCGGCCGCGGAAGCACGCGGCATCGCCACCGTGACGGACGCCAGTGCGCTGGCCGGAACGTCTTACGTGGTGCTGTCCCTGCCGTCGGCCGCGATTGTCGAGGCCACCGTGCCCGGCCTGTTCAGCGTCCCCGGAATTGTCGCCATCGTTGACACCACCACCTCCGAACCGGCCACCAGCACCGCGATGGCAGCCCTGTCCGAGTCGAACGGCGCCGCGTTCGTGGATGCGCCCGTTTCCGGCGGAAGGGACGGCGCCGCCACCGGATCCCTCAGCGCCTTCGTCGGAGCCAGCGAAACAGCCCTCGCAGCCGCCGAACCCGTACTGAACGCACTGACCGGCGGAAAATACAGCCACATCGGCGGCCCGGGCAGCGGCAACGTCGTCAAGCTGCTGAACAACGTCCTGGCCGCCGCCAACCTCGTGGCCGTGGGCGAAGCCCTCGCCGTCGCGAAGGCCTACGGCATCGATCCGGGCACCGCCGCGGCCAGCATCAGCGCAGCCTCCGGCGGCAGCAAAGTCTCCGCCAACATGTACCCCAACTGGGTGCTCTCCGGGACCCACGATTCCGGCTTCGCCCTGGGCCTTATGGCCCGCGACGCCGCCCTGGCGGTGGACGTTGCCCGCCAAAAGGGCGAGAACCCCGCCCTGCTCACCGCCGTCGTCGGCCAATGGCAGGAAGCCCTGGCCGCCCTCGGCCCTGCAGCCGACTTCACCGAAATAGCCCGCATGGTTGCACCCGCCATCACCCGTGCCGGCGCTCCCACCACCGTGGCCGCAGCCACCCCACACCGCGATTAAGGACCCCCGCATGACAATCACCACAGCACCCATGTCCTCCTCGACGGACACCGCCCGCGCCGTCCTCGACGCGGCTTTCCCCGGCGGCCTCGGCGCCTTCATCGACGGCAAGGTGGTGCCCGGCAACGGGGAAAGCATCACGCTGACCGCCGCCGCCACCGGCGCGCCCTTCGCCACCTACGCCGATCCGGGCGCCGAAGGAGCCCGGGACATCCTGGAAAGCTCCGTCCGCGGGGCCGCGGCCTGGGGCGCACTCAACGGATTCGAGCGCGCGGCCATCCTCCGGAACGTCAGCCGCACGTTGGAGGCCCACGCCGAAGAACTGGCCATCCTGGAATCGGCCACCACCGGAAAACCCATCCGCGATGCCCGGGTGGAAGCCGCCAAGGTCGCCGAAATGTTCGGCTACTACTCCGGCTGGGCGGACAAGCTCACCGGGCAGACCATCCCCGTGCCCGGATCCTGGCACACCTACACCGAGCGGGTGCCGTGGGGCGTCGTCGTGGCCATCACGCCCTGGAACGCACCGATGTTCACCGCTGGCTGGAACTCCGCCGCACCCCTGGCCGCCGGCAACGCCGTGATCATCAAGCCCAGCGAGTTCACACCGGCGTCCACCATCCGGGTGGCGCAGCTGGCCCACGAAGCCGGACTGCCGGACGGTGTTTTCAATGTCGCCCCCGGCCTCGGCCAGACGGTCGGCGCAGCCCTCACATCGGACCGCCGCGTGGGCAAAGTCAGCTTCATCGGCTCCGTGCCCACCGGTCGCCGCGTCGCGGTGGCCGCCGCCCAGGCCGGCATTCCGGCCCTGCTGGAACTCGGCGGCAAGTCCGCCAACATCGTGTTCGCCGACGCCGACCTCGAGCGGGCGGCAGACGGCGCCGTTTCGGCCATCTTTTCGGGGGCGGGGCAGTCCTGCGTGGCAGGGTCCCGGCTCCTCGTGGAACGGAGTGTGCACGACAGGTTCGTGGAGCTGGTCGCGGACCGGGCCGGCCGCCTCCGGGTCGGGGATCCGCTGAGCGCCGACACCGAGGTGGGCCCCATCATCACGGCCCAGCAGTTCGCCACCGTCAACTCCCTCATCGACGCCGGCGTGCAGGACGGCGGGCGCCGGATCACCGGATCCGCGCTTCCGTCCCATCTCGCTGACTCAGCCCTGGCCGGTGGCCACTGGGTGATGCCCACCCTGCTGGACGGCGTGACGCCGCAGAACCGTCTGGAGACCACCGAGGTTTTCGGCCCGGTGGTCGGCGCGGATGCCTTCGACACCGAGGCCGAGGCAATCGCCCGGGCCAACAGCACCAGTTTCGGCCTGGCGGGAGCCGTGTGGACCTCGGACGTTTCCCGGGCCCACCACGTGGCGCGTTCGGTCCGGGCCGGAACGTTCTGGATCAACTCGTACAAGACCATCCACGTGGCCGTCCCGTTCGGCGGCTTCGGCGACTCGGGCCACGGGCGGTCCTCCGGTCCCGGCGTGCTGGACGAGTACACGCAGACCAAGGCGATCTGGGTGCCCACCCGGGCGGCCGGCGCCCCCTTCCCTTCCCTTTCCTACTAGCCCCTTCCTACCAGCCCCTTCCTACTAGCCCCTTCCGACAAGCAAGGCAGAGACCCGTGGACCTTACAGACACATCCAGACCCGCCGATGCGTTGAGAACTGAGCTCAGCGAGGGAGTGGACCGGTGGAAACCGAGCGTCCACGTCATGGCCAGGGGCATGCACGCCAACCCCGAAATTTCCTTCGAGGAAACCCGTTCCGCGGAGGCGGCCGCCACGCTGCTCGAAGAGGGCGGCTTCACGGTAGAACGCGGGAGCTGCGGCCTGCCCACCGCTTTCACGGCGACCGCCGGCAGCGGTGACCTCGTCGTCGCGCTGTGCGTCGAGTATGACGCGCTCCCCCAGATCGGCCACGCGTGCGGGCACAACCTGATCGCCGGGGCCTCGGTTGCTGCCGCACTGGCGCTGGCTCCGCTGGCCGATGAACTGGGCATCACCCTCAAGGCCATCGGCACGCCGGCCGAAGAGCACGGCGGCGGCAAGGTCCTCATGCTGGAACGCGGCGGTTTCGACGGCGTCGGCCTGGCACTCATGGTTCACCCGGTCCAGGACGGCCTGACCTACAACCCGGCGGGGACCAGCGCCCAGGCCGTGGGGCGGTACCAGGCAACGTTCACCGGCAAGGCCGCGCACGCAGCGGCCGCTCCGCACCAGGCCGTGAACGCCGCCGACGCCGCGGTGCTGAGCCAGGTTGCCGTCGGCCTGCTCAGGCAGCAGATCCCCGGCGACCACAGGATTGCCCTGTACGTCGCCGAGGCCGGGCACGTCACCAACATCATTCCGGAGCGGGCCGTGGTGAACTTCGAATGCCGCGCCTTCACCCTGCCGGAGTACGAAGCGCTGCTGGAACGCGTGCGCCGCTGCTTCGAGGGCGCCGCCCTGGCCACCGGGACGCAACTGACCATTGAAGCCACGGAACCGCTGTACGAACCCCTGGTCCAGGACGATGCCCTCGCGGCCCACTGGACCAGTGCGATGGACTCCTTCGGCAAGGACACCTCGCCCTCCGCCGGCCTCAGCGGCGGCTCCACGGACATGGGAAACATTTCCCAGGTCATCCCTAGCCTGCACCCCTGGCTGAGCATCCCGGGCGCTGACGTGCCGATCCACTCCCACGCCTTCGCCGCCCTGGCGGACACCCCGGAGGCATATGCGGTCATGTTCGAGGCGGCCCTTGCCCTGGCATGGACCGTCGCAGCCGCCGCCACCAACCCCACAGAACGCGAGCGGTTCACCGGTGCCGCGTTCAGCCGCCCCAACCCACAGGAAGTCACACCATGAGTACCAGCACCACAACCGCTCCGGTCACCAGGGCCGGAACCAAGCTGACACTTCCCGTTGCGGCGCTGGCCCTCGCCATCGCCGTCACCGTCCAGCTCATCGGCCAGCTGAAGATCGATCTGGGCATCGGTTCGATCATCATCTTCCCCATGGTCTGGGGCCTCATCCTCGGCCTTCTCGTCTCGGTCCAGAAGTTCAAGCCCCTCGGACTGGACCTCCAGCGGGTGGCGGCAGCCCTGGTGGGCGTGGCGGTGTTCCTGCTGGTGGCCCGGCTTGCGTTCAACATCGGCCCCAGCCTCCCCAGCCTCATCAAGGCCGGGCCGGCGCTGCTCCTGCAGGAGATCGGCCATCTGCTCGGAACCGTTGCACTGGCACTCCCGCTGGCCGTCCTGCTGCGAATGGGCAAGGCAACTGTCGGTGCCACCTTCTCCCTGGACCGCGAGCCCTCCTTCGCCATGGTCTCCGAAAAGTACGGCCCCGACTCCGACCAGTACCGCGGCGTCCTTGCCATGTATGTCTTCGGCACCCTCTTCGGCGCCGTGTTCATCACGCTGCTGACCTCGCTCGTGGCCAACTGGAAGCTGTTCGACCCCCTGGCCCTGGCGATGGGTGCGGGCGTGGGTTCCGGCTCGATGATGGCCGCCTCCGCAGCCAGCATCATCGGCGCCTACCCCGGCGACCAGGAGGCCATCCTCGCCATGGCCGCCATCTCCAACCTGATCACCACGGTCCTGGGCGTGTACGTCGGGATCTATGTGGCCCTGCCGCTCGCCGACCGTTTCTACCGGTTCCTGACCCGCAAGCAGACGGTCCGCGAAACCGCACTGGCCACAGCGGGAGCGACGGGCGCCCCCGCCGAAAGGACGCAGGCAGACATCGACCGGGAAACAGCCCAGGCCGACGCCAACCGGAAGTTCCGGGAACAGGTCGCCGCCTCGTCGGCAACCATCACGCTGCCGCTCTGGCTCTCCCTTTCGGTCCTGACAGTCCTCGGCGTGGCCACGGCCTCGATCGCGGCCAAGGGATTCAGTTGGTCCATCGTCGGCGGCTACGCCATCCTGCTGGCCCTGGTGCTCTTCAGCCTTCTCCTGGCCAGGATCACCCGGAAGATCTCCGCGATCGTGTTCATCACCACCATCGGGGCTTACATCTCGAGCCCGTGGTTCTTCGGGGCCGAGCCGCTCAACGCGATGGTGAAAACCGTTGACTTCCTGTCCATCGCCACCGTCATGCTGACCCTGGCCGGCCTGTCACTCGGCAAGGACATCCCGCTGCTGAAAAACATCGGCTGGAAGATCATTCCCGTCGGCCTGGTCGCCATCACGGCGTCCTTCCTGCTCTCCACCACGATCGCCGAGTTCGCACTGGGGCTCTGGCACTAAAAAGCCGCCGCCACAAGCGGCAAACACCGCGGACGACGACGGCGGAACCTCCCGCCGTCGTCGTCCTTTGTTGTCTCCCGCCGCTAGGCTGGCAGCATGACCGAGTTGGGCGCGTTCGTTCCCACCCTGCTCTGCGTCGCCCTTCTTCTGGCCCTGACGGTGACGGTCCTCCGGGGGTTCAAAGCGCCGCACAGTTCCGCACCGGCCCTTGCAATCCTGCGCGGAGCGGCACAGCTTGCCGTGATCAGCTTTGTTCTGAGCGGCGTCATCACCAGCCCCGTCTTCGTCGCGGCCGCGCTGCTGACCATGTTCACCGTGGCGGCAGCAACTGCCGCGCGGCGGATCGGTTGGAGCTGGAGGCGCCTCGGACTCGTCAGCGCCTCCATGGCCGCCGGCATCGCAGCCACTCTGGCCATCATTTTCGTGACAGGAGCCATCCCGTTCACACCGCGCTATGCCCTGGCGATCGGCGGCATAGTCATCGGCAACGCGATGACCATCGCCACCCTGGCCGGCCTGCGGTTTGCGGAATCCGTGAACGACCGCTGGGAGGAGGTGGAGGGCTGGCTCGCCCTCGGGGCCACGCCGCGGCAGTCAACCCGGGAGCTGGCCCGCGCCGCCGTCTACTCGGCCCTGATTCCCAGCACCGACCAGACGAAGACGACAGGGCTGGTCACATTGCCGGGCGCCTTCGTGGGCGCCATCTTCGGAGGCATCTCGCCGTTGGAAGCCGGGCGCTTCCAGATCATTGTCCTGGCCGCGATCATGTCCGCAGGCTCCATCACCGCTGTCATAACCATCGCCGCCCTGGCGCCCGTCCGCGTCCGCCCCGACCGGCCGCACTGACCCCCCGAGCTACGCGCCCTGGCAGTACAACGCCAAAAGGGAGCGGACGACGGCGGGAAGTTCCCGCCGTCGTCCGCTCTGCTTTGGCGGCCGGGAGGCCTAGACGAACTGGTAGAGCAGTGCCGCCATGGCGAAGCCCACCACGGACAGCACGGTTTCCAGCACGGTCCAGGTCTTCAGGGTGTCCTTGACGGACATGTTGAAGTACTTGGAGATGATCCAGAAGCCGCCGTCGTTGACGTGGCTGGCAATGATGGAGCCGGACGAAATGGCCACCACGATCAGGGCAAGCTGAGGCTGGGAGAAGCCGGAGGCCAGGCTGGGTGCCAGGATGCCGCCCGTGGTCACGATCGCCACGGTGGCGGAGCCCTGGGCGATGCGCATGCCCGCGCTGATGACAAAGGCGGAAAGGATGATCGGCAGCCCGGCCTGGGCCAGCGAATCCGCTACCGCCTTGCCAACGCCCGTGGCGGACAGGACCGCGCCGAAGAATGCACCGGCGCCGACCACCAGCAGGATCATGCCCACCGGGCGCAGGGATGAACCGGTGATTTCGCTCAGCTCGTCCGGCGTCATGCCGCGGCGGATGCCCAGGAGCCACATGGCCAGCAGCACGGCAACGGTCAGTGCGATCGCCGGGTTGCCGAAGAACGTCAGTGCGTCACGCACCGGGCCTGCGGGAGCGAAGATGTTGCCGAAGGTGCCACCGAGGATGAGCAGCATCGGCAGGCCGATGGCCAGCAACACCAGCCCGATGGACGGTTCGTGGCCCTTGGCTTCCTCAGCCTCGGGGACGATCCGGTCCTCGGGAACATTGACCATTACGCGCTTGCCGATCCAGGTGCCCCACAGGATGCCGGAGGCGAACCAGGCCGGAATACCGCAGATCAGGCCCATGAGGATGATCCAGCCGAGGTCAACGTGGAACAGGCCGGCGGCAGCAACGGGGCCGGGGTGCGGCGGCAGGAAGGCGTGCGTCACGGACAGGCCTGCCAGCAAAGGAAGGGCGTACAGGGCGAGGGACTTGCCGCCGCGGATGGCCGCGACGTACACCAGCGGCGCCAGGACGAAGATGCCGATGTCGAAGAACACCGGGATGCCCAGCACGAAGCCGGTGATGCCCATGGCGAGCGGAGTGCCCTTCTCGCCGAAGATCTTCACGAGCCTGCCCAGCAGCACTTCCGCGCCGCCGGATCGCTCAAGGATGGCGCCGAGCACCGTGCCGAGGCCGATGATCACCGTGATGTGGCCGAGGATGCCGGCGAAGCCCTTTTCAATGAGGGCGTCGCTGCTCTTGGTGGCCGAGCCGACCAGCGCCTCCACCGAGATCCCGCCCACCAGGGCCACGATCACGCCGGTTCCCACCAGGGCGATGAACGGCTCGAGCTTGAGCTTGATGATCAGGAACAGCAGGAGGGCGATGCCCGCGCCTGCCAGGAGGAGCAGGCCGGCGGTGTCGTGCCGGAGCCAGTTCAGGAATTCATTCATGGACGTGTCTTTCTCGGTAAGTCCTACTTGAGGGTGCCGGTGAAGGCGACGGCACGTGCCGCGATGTCTGCCCAGTTGCCGGCAGCCACTGCTGCGGGCGGGACCACGCTGGTGCCGCAGCAGACTGCGGCGGCACCGGCGTCGAGGTAGCTTTTGGCGTTGGAGGCGTCAATGCCTCCGGAAGGCAGCAGCCGGATGCCCGGGTAGGGGCCCTGCAGGTCCTTCAGGTACACCGGGCCGAGCTGCCGGGCGGGGAAAATCTTGACGGCGGCGGAGCCCAGATCCAGCGCCTGCGCCACCTCGGTGGGGGTCATGGCGCCCAGGCTGAAGGGGATGCCGGCGTCGGCGGCGACTTTGGCGACCTCCGGGCGGAGCCCGGGCGTCACCAGGAACTGCGCCCCGGCGTCGATCGCCGCCCGTGCCTGGTCCGCAGTCATCACCGTGCCGATTCCGACGGCGGCACCGTGCTCCGCGGCCGTGTCCGCCGCGCGCCGGACGTGGGTCAGCACATCCGGCGTGGTGAAGGTCAGTTCGACGGTGCGGATGCCGCCGCCGGCCAGTGCCCGGCAGAGGTCCGCGGCGTCCGGGATGGACGCGGCGCGGACGACGGCGAGGGTGCGGTCGGCTTCAAGCTGCCGGACGAATTCTTCAGGAGTCATGGGTGGGTTGCTTTCCTTCTCGGGTGAGTCCGTCGCTGCTGCGGCGCAGGGCACGGCCGGCGCGGACGCCGGTCGGTTGGCCGCCGTCGATGGCTGCCGCGCCGTTGACGAAGACGTAGTGGATGCCGGCGGCGGCCCGGCGCGGGTGCTCAAAGGTGGCTTCGTCCCGGACGGTTTCCGGATCGAAGAGGACCACGTCGGCTGCGAAGCCCTCGCGGACCAGGCCGCGGCGGTCAAGCTTGAGCCGCGCCGCCGGCCTGCCGCTCAGATGGTGAACCGTTTCCTCAAGGCTGAGCAGGCCGAGGTCCCGGGAGTAGTGGCCGAGGTAGCGCGGGAACGTGCCCCAGGCCCGCGGGTGCGGCTTGGCTCCGACCAGGAGCCCGTCGCTGCCGCCGGTGTGCGTGCGGTGCTTCATGATGGCCTGGACGTTTTCCTCGTGGCCAACATGCTGCAGGATGCCGGTCCCGAGGCGGTCCTCGGTGAGGATCCGGACAAAAACGTCGAAGGGCTCTGCACCCGTTTCAGCGGCGATGCCCGCGATCGTCTTGCCCACATTCCCGGCGAGCGCCGGGTTCTGGACGCCGCTGATTTCCAGGGTGTCCCATTCGGCCACCACCCCGTGGCAGCCGTCGGAACCGTAGATCTCCACGCTTTCGCGGATCTTCGCGCGGGTTTCCGGATGGGCCAGGCGATTCAGGGTGGCCCCGGTGCCACCGGACGACGCCCAGCTGGGGAGGATGGCGGAGAGCGTAGTGGCTCCGGGTAGGTAAGGGTACGTGTCCAGGGTGATGTCCACGCCGTCGTCGAGGGCTGCGTCGATCAGGTCCAGCAGTTCGCCGGCGCGGCCTTTGTTCTCGGCGAAATTCATGGTGGCGTGGGACAGGTGCAGCGCACAGCCGGTATCCCGGCTCAGGCCGATCATTTCGGCGTAGGCGCCCAGCGCGCCCTTGCCGTAGGAGCGGTGGTGCGGTGCGTAGAAGCCGCCCAGCTCCCCCACCGTCCGGCAGAGCCCGGCGAGTTCCTCGGTGCGGGCATACATTCCCGGCGTGTAGGTCAGCCCGGAGGACATTCCCACGGCGCCTTCCTCCATGGCGGTGCGGACCACCTCCTGCATCCGCTCCTGCTGCCCGGGCGTGGGGTCGCCTTCAGCGAAGCCCATCACCATGGCGCGGACGGTTCCCTGTGGGACGAGGTAGGCGGCGTTGGTGGCGATCCTGCCGCCGCCGCTGTCTTTGCGGTCCAGCCGGTCGAGGTACTCGCCCACTGTCCGCCAGTTCCAGTCGAAGTCCGCGGGGTTGTCGTTCCAGCCGGCAATCTTCTCGCGGACCCCGGCCAGCGTGGCGTCATCCACCGGTGCGTAGGACAGTCCGTCCTGGCCCAGCAGTTCCGTGGTGACGCCCTGGCTGAGCTTGGCGTAGTGGTCCTTGTTGACCAGCAGTTGAAGGTCCGAGTGGGCGTGCATGTCGATGAAGCCGGGGCTCAGGACCAGGCCGGTGGCGTCGATCGTGCGGTCGGCGCCGGTTCCGGCGGCGGTGAGGGTTCCGGCGTCGGCGACGGCGGCAATTACCGGGCCGTCCAGCAGGACGTCCGCCGGGCGGCGGTCCGCTCCGGTTCCGTCCACCAGGACGGCGTTGCTGATGAGGGTCTTCATGGCATGTGTCCTAGAAGAAGGTGTGGATGAGGTCGACGACGGTCCGGTCGCCGTCGGTGTCCGCCAGGACCGGGATGAGGGTCCATTTGTCGAGCGCGGTGCACGGGTGGGACAGGCCCAGCCGGACCACGTCGCCGGGCCGCACCGAGGTGGTTCCGGCGTCGAACGTCATGAAGCAGTGCTGGTCGTTGACGGCGGTGATTTCGGCGCCGGCGAGCGGTTCCATGGGGCCGCCGAGGGCGGGTCCGATCAGCTGGGGGCGCGGCAGTCCTTCGTCGACGGGGAGGTCCCGTTTGCCGGCGTCGAGGATTGCAAGGCCGGGTTCAGGCTGCGAGACAACACGCGCCCAGCCGTGCATTCCGGCACGGAAGGGTTCGCCTCCGTCGCGGGAAAACGGCGAGATGCCGCGGTAGAAGCCGTCGTCGTGGATGATGTACGCGCCGCTGCGGATCATGAGTTCCACGCGGGGGCCGTTCCCAGGGTCGCCTGGCCTGTCGCCGGCAGTGATGCAGGGCGAAAGGACGGAGACGACGTCGTCGAAGTAGGCGCTGCCGCCGGCGGTGAGGATGACGGCGTCGGACCCGTACAGGCCGCCGTCGAGCAGTTCCTCATGGAGCTGGCGCATGCGGCCGAGGTAGCCGCGGACGGCGGCGAGGCTGGCCTGGTCCGCGGTGTGGGCCAGCGATCCTTCGTAGCCGCTGACGCCCACCAGCCGCAGGTGCGGCGACGCCGAGACGGCGCGGGCCACGTCCAGGGCGGCGTCCACGCCGCGGGCACCCGTCCGGCCGCCGGTTCCGCCAAGTTCCACAAGGACATCCAGGACAGCCCCGCTTCCGGCGGCCGCCAGGGTGCGGCCGATGACCTCCACGGTGTCCACGGAGTCCACCCAGGACAGGATGGGCGCGTCTTCGGTGGCGGTGTTGGCCACCCACTCGATGGCGTGCGGGTCCGTGAGGCTGTTGGCGAGCTGCAGGCGGCGGACGCCGAACTCGCGGGCCACCCGGAGCTGGGCGAAGTTGGCGAGCGTGATGCCCCAGGCGCCGCGGTTGAGCTGTTCGGTCCACAGCTGGGGTGCCATGGTGGTTTTTCCGTGCGGGGCCAGCAGCACGCCGTGCTCCTTGCACCACGAGGCGAGCCGGTCCGCGTTGCCGCCCAGGGCCCGGGCATCGAGCGTAAGCAGCGGGGTCTGCAGGTCAGCCAGGCTGTGGCCCGCCGCGACGAACCCGGCGTGGGTTGTCCCGTTGGCGGTGGCGGGCACGGCCTTGTGCCGCCAGTCGAGCCGGACGTCATCGAGGCGGCCCACGGCGGCCGCCGAAATGGCCTCAGCCGGTGCCTCGGCGCCGTACGCGGAAGTATTCACGGGTTCATTCCCTTCACGGTGCGCTGCGTTGTTGGAGCTGCGTTGTGGGTTTCGGCGATGGGTACACCGCCATTGCGTTGCGTATTTTGCAACGCTGGTTGCAAAGCTGCTGGTGATATGTCTAACATGGTGCAGGATTGAGAGTCAAGGCCGCGGCGTGCCCGCAGAGCCGGTTTATCCGCCGCGGAATCCTCAGTACCGCGGCGTCCGAGTGCCGCTGAAAAGCGCAAGAGGGAGTGCGGGAGTTACATGCTGTCAGCTGTATGTGTTGGCGAGACGATGGCCATGCTTACCCCGGTACAGGCCGTACCGCTGCACCAGGCCACGGAGCTCCACTGCGGGATCGGTGGTGCCGAGTCGAACGTTGCCATGGGGTTCGCAGCCATGGGCCTGGACTCGCACTGGGTGGGACGCGTCGGCCGGGACGGTTTCGGCACGCGTATCCTCAACGAGCTGAGCGGGCACGGCGTGGGAGTGGCCGGCGTCGAAGTTGACCCCGCCCTGCCCACCGGCCTCTACGTGAAGGTCCCCGCCCAGGAATCAGATCCCGACGGCGGCAGCTCGGTCCTGTACTACCGGCAAGGCAGCGCTGCGTCGGCCATGGGACGCGAAACGCTCGCGAATCCGGTAGTCGCCGGCCTGCTGGAAAGCGCGGCCCTGATCCACCTCAGCGGAATCACCGCCGCTCTCTCCCCCGAGTGCCTGGAACTCATCGAGGCCGTCCTGACCGCCCCGCGGAACGGACGGACCATCAGCTTCGACGTCAACTGGCGGGCCGCCCTCTGGGCCGGCCGGGACCGCTCGGTGCTTCGACGGATGGCCAACCTGGCCGACGTCGTCCTTGTTGGCAAGGACGAAGCCGAGCAAGCGTTCGGCACCACGGACGAGGCGGAACTCCGCAGGCTCCTCCCGGACCCTGACGTCCTGGTGATCAAGAACGAGGCAATCAGCGCGATTGCGCTGAACCGGAACGGCAGCCGCGACGAGGTCCCGGCGCTGTCCGTGGACGTTGTCGAACCGGTAGGCGCCGGGGATTCCTTCGCTGCCGGCTACCTGAGCGGCATGCTCTTCGGCTTGGACCAGAAGGCAAGCCTCCGCAGGGGGCACGTAGCGGCAGCCTGCACCCTCACCGTCCACGGTGACCGCGGCCCGCTCCCCAAGGCCGCGCAGCTGGCCGCAATCCTTGCGTCGACCGACGCCGAGTGGGCCGCCATCCGCGTTGCCGACGGTCACTTCAACACCAGAACCGGAGCGTGACACCTTGAGCCAGAGCCTGATGCGGGCCATCGACCTGCTCGCTGAACTCGCCGCCAAACCCGCCACCCTGGACGAGCTCGCTGCCAAGGCGTCCGTGCACAAGACCACGGTGATGCGCCTGCTGCACGCCATGGAAGAAAAGCGTTTTGTGGTCCGGGGCGAGGACCAGCGCTTCATGCTTGGCTCCAAACTGTTTGAACTGTCTTCGCTCGCGCTGGAGCAGCGGGACATCCGCAAGGTGGCCCACCAGCATCTGGCCGAACTGAACGGCCGCACCGGGCACACCGTGCATCTTGCGGCCTTCGAAGGCAACGAGGTGGTGTACATCGACAAGTTCGAATCGCACCACCCTGTCCGCATGTATTCGCGCATCGGCCTGACTGCATCGCTGCACTCGGCCGCTGTGGCGAAAGTCCTCCTCGCCGACATGCCGCGCAGCCGGCAGGAAAAGATCGCCGCGGGCCTGGACTACGTCAAAGTTACCGACAACACCCTGACCTCGCCGGAAGCCCTGCTGGCCGAACTGGAGCAGGTCAGGATCCAGGGCTGGGCCCACGACAACGCCGAGCACGAAGCGTTCGTGCACTGCATCGCGACCCCCATTCGCGACGCCAGCGGCGCCGTTGTTGCCGCAGCCTCTTGTTCGGTACCGGTGGTGATGCTCAGCTATGAAGGATTGCTGGAGCTGCTGCCCGACCTCAAAGCCAGCACCGAGGCCATCTCGAAGGACCTCGGCTGGATCAGCCACGAAAGGAACTCAGCATGAGTGAAAAGACCGTAGTACTGACCGAAAACGCTCCCGCCCCGGCGCACGTATTCTCCCAGGGCATCCGGAAGGGCGGCTTCTTCCAGGTCTCCGGCCAGGGCCCCATGGACCCCGCCACCAACCAGTACATCGGCGAGGGCGACGTCCGCGTCCAGACCCGCCGCACCCTGGAAAACATCAAGGCCATCCTGGAAGCCGGCGGCTCCTCCGTGGAGGACGTGCTGATGTTCCGCGTTTACCTCACTACCCGCGACGACTTCGCCGCCATGAACGAGGTCTACGGCGAGTTCATCAAGGAAAACGTCCCCAGTGGAGCCCTTCCCGGCCGCACCACGGTGTTCGTTGACCTCCCCCACGAGGTCATGCTCGTGGAGATCGACGCCCTGGCTGTGACGGCGTAGTCCCCAGCGGTTAAGGTTCGACGGCGGCACTCGGGTGAGTGCCGCCGTCGTGCGTTTTCCGGGTGTTGTGGTCACGCAAAGAGCCAGGCCGCTCCGAGAAGGAGCGGGACCGCCAGCTACAGCGTGTGCGCCGTGACCAGCACGTCCGGCTTCCCTGGAGTGACGCCGTCGGCCGTCTCCACCGGCAGGCCGTTCCGTGCCCAGTACTCGATGCCGCCGATCATTTCCCGCACGGGATAGCCCAGCTCAGCGAACGCCAGGGCGGCGAACGTGCTGCCGTTGCAGCCCGGCCCCCAGGAATAGACCACCACGCCGGTGCCGGCGGGGATCAGTTCAGGGGCGCGGGACGGGACGTCGGCGGTAGGCAGGTGCACGGCCCCGGGGATATGGCCGTGGTCCCAGGACGCCCGCCGCCTGGTGTCGACGAGCACGAATCCCGCGGCCGCGAGGTTCTCGGCAACGTCCATGACATCGATCTCGAACCTGAGCTTGGCGCGGAAGTACGCCGCCGCGGCATTATGCGCGGCCCCGCTGTCGGTGCGTTCAGTAGTCATCCGTGTCCCTATCCGGTGTGGGTGCCCCGTTCCTGGCCAGGAACCCATCGTAGTCCCGGTGTTCGGTCCGCCCTTGGGGGCAACGCTTCGTGCCCGCGCTGTGCCGGCACCTGCGATGGAGGATAGTTTTGAGCCATGACGGCAAGTTACAGGTACGACGTTGAGGTCCTTCATCTGCTCGTGTCTCCGGCGCACGCCTATTTCGGCCGCGCCCGCGAGGGAGCGGCCGACGTCCCCACCATGGACGCCGAGCACGTTGAACTGGTGGCCGGCAAGGGCATTGTGGGCGACCGGTTCTTCGGCAAGGCCGCGCACATGGATGCAGCAGTCACGCTGATCGCGGTCGAGGCCCTCGAAGCGATGGCCGCCGAGCTTGGGACCGGCCCCTTTGACCCGCTGCTGACGCGGCGGAACGTGGTCCTCCGGGGCGCCCACCTGGCCCCGCTGCTGGGCGGGCAGTTCGCGCTGGAATCGCGCGGGGACCTCGTGCGGTTCCGGGCCGGCAGGCCAGCCCACCCCTGCGCCTGGATGGATGAGATGCTGGCCCCGGGCGCCCACAAAGCGATGCGCGGGCGGGGCGGCGTGCGGTGCCAGCCGCTCTCGGACGGCATCCTGCACCGCGGGCCCGCCGTACTGATCAGCCCCGTGCCCCTCGACCCCGAAAGTGCCGGCACGCCCACACTGTTGCGTCCGTCGCGGCTGCCCTGACAGTCCTCCACGCGTCAGGAAGCGGACGACGGCGGGAAGTCCCGCCGTCGTCCGCTCGCCGTTTGCTGCCCTACAGTCGGTGACGCTCCGGGGCTGCCCACCGGGCTTCTCCGGCATCGGCTTTGCTCGCCGGTTGGCCCGCGTACGTCCAGACGCAGGGCCGGCCGGCATCGCTCGGGAAGAGCTGCCCCTCATACAGCGAGAGGCTCGCTCCCGCCGGGCTCTGCCAGACTCCGGTCAGTTCACAGTGGGTGCCGGTGGCCTGCCGCCGCGGTGCCGAAAGGTTGATGATCCTGCGTGCCCGTTTCTCGGCCACGGGAAGTCTCTTCTTCACGATGACGCTCCTGCCGGTTCCCGGTACGTGCTTTCGGGAACATCAGTGATGAACATGTAGCCGGGGGCGTGGCTGATGGCGAAGGAGGGCCTCGATGCCATCACCGCGCTCTGCGGCGTCACCCCGCAGGCCCAGAAAACCGGCACTTCCCCCGGCCGGATCTCCACTGCATCGCCGAAGTCGGGGCGGTTGATGTCGGCAATGCCGAGGTCCCCGGGCGATCCGACGTGAACCGGGCCCCCGTGGACCTTCGGCACTTCCGACGTCACCCTGATGGCCGTATCGACCAGCTCGGGCGGCATCGGGCGCATGGAAACCACCATCGGGCCGTGGATTCGCCCTGCGGGAGTGCACTCGAGGTTCGTGCGGTACATCGGGACGTTCCGGCCGGTTTCGGTATGCCGGAGCGGCACGCCCGCACTGGCAAGCGCGGCCTCGAAGGTGAAGCTGCAGCCGATGAGGACGGCCGTCATGTCGTCACGCCAGACCGCTGAGACGTCCGTGACTTCGTCGGCAAGTTCGCCGTCCACCCACACCCGGTAGGCGGGGATGTCACTGCGGATGTCGGACCCTGCGGCGAGGACGCTCTCGTACTTTCCTGCCGGGATGATGTCGATGACGGGGCAGGCTTTGGGATTGAGCCGGCAGAATTCGATGAATTCGTCGGCGTAGTCGGCCGTCACCGCTATCAGGTTCGCCTGGGTGTAGCCGTCGCTCCATCCGGAGGTGGGGGTGACCAGGCCGTTGCGGAACTTCAGGCGCGCATCGGAGGGTGCCAGGAGTGCGTTGGCCTGGCTCATCGGGTCCCGCTCTCAACAACTTCGGTGGCCGGCTCGGTTGAAGACTGCAGGTACTCCTCGTCCTCGGCAACGTTGGAGTCGCGGCCCAGGGCCAGGCCCACGAGGGTCAGGAGGCAGGCGACGCTGAGGTAGATGGCCACCGGGACCCAGCTGTCGTAGGTGCTCAGCAGGAGGGTGAACATGAACGGAGCGATGGCGCCGCCGATGATTCCGGCGAACGTGTAGGCCAGGGAGCTGCCGGTGGAGCGGAGCCGCGGCGAGAACTGCTCGACGACGAACGCTGCCTGGGGTCCGTACATAAACGAGTGGCAGAGCAGGCCCAGCACGATGCCCACGATCAGCATGACCGGGGACCGTCCTTCGAGGATGATGAAGAACAGGTAGGCCCAGACGGCGGCGCCGACTGCGGCGATGGCGTAGACCAGGCGGCGGTTAATGCGGTCGGAGATGGCGCCGGCGAGCGGCATGGTGAAGAGCTGGAGGGCTGACCCGATCAGGACGGCGACGAGAACCTGGCCGCGGTCGAAGCCGAGCTCCTGGATGCCGTAGGTGAGCGTGAAGACGGTGCACATGGCGTAGAGAACGTCCGGGCCAATGCGGCTGAGCATGGCGGCGATGAGGGGCCGGCGCTGGGTGGCCAGCACTTCGCGGATGGGGGCCTTGGGCTTGTCGCCCCGGGCTTCCATGGCCTTGAAGATGGGAGTGTCTTCGAGCTTGAGCCGGATCCAGAGGCCGAAGGCCACCAGCAACGCGGAGATCAGGAAGGCGATGCGCCAGCCGAAGCTCAGGAAGTCCTCTTCGGACAGGGTCAGGGTGAGGACCGCGAGTGCACCGTTGGCCATCAGGTTGCCGGCGGGCGGGCCGATCTGCGCGGCAGAGGCCCAGAATCCGCGCTTATTCGGGTCGCCGAATTCGCTGGAGAGCAGGACCGCGCCGCCCCATTCGCCGCCGACGCCAACACCCTGGGCGAAGCGGAGGAAAACGAGGATGGCGGGGGCGATGACGCCGATGTTGTCATACGTGGGCAGCAGGCCGATCAGGAACGTGGCGACGCCGATCAGCATCAGCGTGACGACCAGGATCTTCTTGCGGCCGATCTCGTCCCCGAGCCGGCCGAAGATGATGCCGCCGACGGGCCGGGATATGTAACCGACTGCGTAGGTGGAGAAGGCCAGCAGGGTGCCCGTGACAGGGTCCGAGGCCGGGAAGAAGATGAGCGGGAAAACGATCGCAGCCGCGGCGGAGTAGACGGCGAAGTCGTAGAACTCCAGCGCGGTTCCGGTCAGGCTGGCCGCGAATGCCTTGTACATGCCCTTGCGCCCTACAAAGGGTTTCGGGTCGGCGGGGGCCATTACTGATGGAGTGGCCATTTGTACCTCCATAAAGAGTGTGAATGTCATCCGGGTGGGGGCGGATGGTGTTGTACGTCTTTTCTGTCCGGGCCTGCGGCGTTGCAGGTCGGGGCATTCGGGCTTGTGCGGCTACCGTGACGGGCTGCGGAAGTCGACTCTGCGAGCAATCGTTGGATCGTTGAACAATCCGAACTGTTGAACAATTTACGCGACGTAGATCACACCGTCAAGGGGTCAAGGGTGATTCAGTCGTCGCGGCAGTTGCCGGATTTGAGGCGGGAAGCGCTACTTCGCAACGAAGACGCCGCGGTTGGGCTCGCGGACAACCAGGCGCTCGCTCACGAGTTCGGCCAATGCCTCGCGACAGTGTTGCGGGAGACCCCGAGCTCGTCGGAAAAGGCCACTGCCGGAAACCAGCGGACGCTCCATGCGGGTCTCCGCTGCCGGTGGGCCGAAATCCGGGGCCGCCGGCACGCCGGCTGCCGGCCCCGCGAAGGCGCCGCACAAAATCTGAGCACCACCCGTTTAAGGCATGGCCCCGATCGCTGCCACCAACGCCGCGGCCATCTGGCAAGCGGGCCGAAGGTGCCGTCCCTAAACGTTGGCCGCGGGCCAGGGGTGGATATTGAGTGAGGGCCACTCCGTGCTCCACCGCAGGGTCTTGCTCAAGTACACCTCCCTGGGGGCAAGGACAGGGTTGGGCACCACGTTCCGGCCGAAGAGGTCGCCGTAACCGTGCGGTGCGTACGTTGTAACGCCGCCGTGTCCGTCAGAACAGATCGTAGTCGCGGATGCCGGATCCGGGGTCTCTGCCGTCCAGAACGTTCCAGACGGTCTGGAACAGTGCACCTGCTGTCAGCCACCAGTCCGAAACACCCAGCGCCGGCGCCAACTGAAGGATCTGCCGGTTGATCGGATTCCTTTGGACATAGGTCAGAAAGAGTCGCTCATCATCGGAAGTCACCAGCCAATCGTGCCCCAGCCTAGGCAATACTCGAGGGGTGAACATGCAGAGTGAGGTTCTTTTCATCGGCGGCCGGTCGGGCGTCGGAAAGAGCTCCGTGGCGTTTGAACTCCACGCCCAGCTCGCCGCCCTGAACATCAAACACTGCGTGATCGAAGGGGACAGCCTCGATCTGGCCTTTCCCCAACCATGGGAGCACCACCTTGCCGAGCGGAACCTGGCCGCGATCTGGGCGAACTACCGGGACCTTGGCTACCGGCGGATGATCTACACGAACACGGTCAGCGTCCGGTTCACCCAGGAATTGGCGGCAGCCATGGGCGACGAACCCCGCATTACCGCTGTTCTGCTGACCGCCACCGATGAGACATCCTCAGACCGGCTACGCGGGCGCATCCAGGGGAGTGACTTTCAGGAACATCTTGACCGCAGTGTTGCGGCGGCCAGGGACCTGGAGCTCCGAACGCCGCGGTGGGTCCATCGATACCCGACGGACAACCGCAGCGTCCAGGCCATTGCCGCTGGCCTCCTGCCGCTCACCGGCTGGACCGCCAACCCGGCCGACTAGGAAAATCGTCACGGCCTGGAAGTTCACAGTCGGATAGAGGTGACCCTGATTGTTGGCGGAGCCGCCTAGGGAGCGGAGTTCACCACGGATGTCCGCACCGACGTCCAGGACACGACGGTTCCTGCAAGGGCATCAGGTTAATCCCGCTGCAGGACGGCCCTTTCCCCGATTACCAGACCCGAGGCGGGATCGATGATGATTTCCTGCCGGGACCCTCCATCCGGGGAGGGGATGCCGATGGCGATGCCCGTTCTGCCGTCAACTGTGGCCTGTTTGTCCAGGACGGTGATGCCGGTGATGAGCGCGGCGGCTTTGTACAGGGCAGCGCGCAGGTCGGCAGGGACGACTCCGGTGCGCAGGCCGTCCGCGATCGCCACGAATGCCTCCATTTCTGGAGACTTCCCGGAGCCCTTCGTCCGTTCGTAGATGATGTCCAGCAGAGCCCGTGGATCCCTGGGCAGGCTGTCCGCGTCCTTGAGGGGCGTGCCAATAATGACGGTTGGCTCATTCCCGTAGAAGGCACCTCCGGGGGCACGCTGAATCCCGACCGGCAGGGGCGTCCCTTCCGGCTGCGGTGATGCTGCACGCCGTTGCTTTAACTCGGTTGCCAGAGCCTTGGCGGCTTCACTGGAGGACTCCAGGGGGACACGCTCTTCACGGTTCCACACCCATTCGCCCTCACGGTCTGCCGGAACATAGACCTGGCCGCCGGTCGTTTCCTGCCAGTTCACATCACTTCCGTCCGCGGCTTGCGCGCCTGACCCGGTGAGCTCCGTTGTCTCGACCTTCAGGTATTGGCCGGGGCCTACCATCGGGTCGGAGGTTTGGATGGTTGCTGCAGCGGCGTTGTTCAGCACCTGTGCGGCTTCTGCAGTTGCTCCCGGACGGTTGGGCAGGACGACATCAGCGGCCACGATGACGCCCACCAGAAAAGCTGCGGCTGCTGAGGCCATGACCACGCGGCGCCGGAACCGGATTGGACTGACCGTGGCGTTGGCATGTGCTGTCGTTGCCCCAGAGACCAAAGCCGGGCTGATCTTCGCCATGACTTCTTCACGGCCTCGGGCCAGCGTGGCCTGCGGTGCGGAGCCGATGTCGCTACGCATTTCGCGGAGCAGCTGCAAGTCGTCCATGATCGTTCTCCGTTTCGTCAAGTATTTCGAGGTTGAGCTGGGTTCGCAGAGTCCGGCGCGCCCGGTTCAAGCGGGACCTCACAGTTCCCACGGGAACCTCCATGGCCAGGGCGACGCCTTCGTAGGTCAGGTCTGCCCAGGCGTAGAGCAGTAGTGTTTCGCGATCGATGGCAGCCAGGCTCTTGAGCGTGCGGGCGATGCGCCCGGTGGTCGCAAGTGGCGTCCACTTGAGCGGCGATCCGGTCCGAATCGTCACCCGCGGCTTCCCGTGAAGCAGCTTTTGGCGGCGTACCTATAGATGGCTGACGCGTGTCCATGGCCATTGCAGCTGGGGCCCCGTCGGGGGGAATCTAGGGTTATCCGCAGTTTTGAGCATTGGAGTGGTCCTCGTGCCTGAACGTCACATCACGGTGCAACGTCGAATGTCTGCGTCCCCGGGTTCCGTATGGGCCCTGTACGCCGACTTCCCCAATCTCGCCAGCCATTGGAGCGGCCTCAGGGCCACGAGAGCCATCGGTGACCAGACCAGCGGCGTGGGCGCTCGGCGCCGCGTCGAACTGAAGCCGATGGGCAGCATGGATGAAACCGTCACCACTTGGGAGGAGGGCCGCAGGATCGACACACAGAATCAGCCGAGCGTGTCGGTGCCGTTCAAGCAGGCCGAGTCCACGCTCACACTCGAGCCCGACGGCGAAGGGACAATGGCCACCTTCGACTACCGATATGTACCCCGGGGTGGCCCTATCGGCCGATTCACCGGCCCTTTGATCGACAAGATGCTGACGGCGACCTTCACCGACATGCTGGCCGCCACCGAGGAGGCCGCCTCGCGAACGGGTAGCGGGCGATGAACCTCTTCAGGACTGGAGCGATGCGCTATCGCCAGGTGCCCGGAGCTTTGCTGATGGGAGCATCCAGCAGGGTTCGCATTGGGATGGCCCCGTCAGCCCTGGTGACGGGTCGTGTCTGCAATGCTGTTCAGCATGACGATTGCTTGGGAATGGCGCGGAGCGCTTACGAACGAAGAAATCAATCAGCTGCACGCTGAGGGCTTCGGCCACGCATACGTTGAGGACGACTGGATTGACCGGCTCTCCCGCCTCAGCCTGGGGTGGGTCACAGCCCGCGACGATCAAGGGCTGGTCGGCTTCGTCAACGTGATCTGGGACGGCGACGCGCACGCCTTCATCGAAGACACTTTGGTAGCACACAGGGCGCGCCGTCAGGGCGTCGGCAAAAGACTCCTCGCCGTTGCCACGGAGCAAGCCCGGGAGGCGGGCTGCGAATGGATCCATGTCGACTTCGACGATCACCTGAAGAGTTTCTACTTCGACGCGTGCGGGTTCCGGCCCACCAATGCTGGTCTGATCCAGCTGCGCTAGCAGCGCCGGCCGGGGCTCCGCCTGACGGGCACCCTAGCTTCTGAAATTCATACCATCAGTATGCTTAGCATCTGGCCTCAATCGGGTTTACGATGAACTAGTGAGCCGCGGGCGGATCGCCGGCGGCACCAACCGGAGGGAGTATGACCGTGGGTCTGGATGACAAGATTCAAAATGCTGCCGAGAAGCTCGGCGGTAAGGGCAAGGAAGCTGCCGGAGAGGCCAAGAATGATCCGGGCCTGAAGGCCGAAGGTCAGGCCGACCAAACCAAAGCGGACCTGAAGCAGGCCGGCGAAAAGGTCAAGGACGCCTTTAAGGAATAGGTCGGCAGCAAAGGAAGGGTGCCACCCTAACGCGGCTTGCACCCTTCCTTACTGTCCGGCCCCAAGGGCGGCAACCGGATTGATGACCCGGGACGATTGGCCCTATTTGAGGCTGGCAGTTTGGTGCTAAGAATGCAGCAGGTATCCGGAGCAAGAGATCCGGCTATTGATAGGAAGTCCAGTGGATCCGACGACCGCTGCAGGGTATGCCCTCATGTATATGGCGGCAATCGCCGTGATCGTCGTCCTCTTACTGCCGGTCCTTGTCACGTTTTTCCTGCTCCTGCTTGTGGCCGGAGCAATTCAGATTGTGGTTTTCCTGGTGAAAGTCGCGACGGCCGCCTTGATCCGGGGCGTCGTCGGGCTCTTCAAAAATCCGGGCGACCCTCGCAGGCCCGGGAGCCACCACGGCGGGCTGGTGCCGCATTGACGGGCAGCTCATCGAGACGGTGAGGCCTAGCCAGCGACCGACCAGCCTTCCTGGTACTCCGGATGCCAGCTGTACACCGAGGCCAGGCACATCAGCACGTAATCACTGGTCCCGCCCATCTGCGAGGGTATGTCGGTAACCAGCGGCACGTTCTCCAGAATCTTCCGCTTGGCGGCGCACTCGGCCAGCACCCGGGCCGCCGTGAACGGCAAAACCTCGAGGCGGGTCCCGATCGCCTGATGGCCCGGCCCGACCTCCACCAGTTCCTCCGCGGCTGCCTCGTCCTCGGCTATCCGAGCTTCCAGGAATGCGATGATGTCGGCCATGCCCCCATTCTTCAATGCGCGCACAATTTCCAGGAAACCCGTCCGTCTGCCGATACGGTCCAGCGGACGACGACGGGACCTCCCGCCGTCGTCCGCTTGCGTCGGGCGCCTGCTTGCGTTAACTGCACTTGCGGTCCGGATAATCACTGTCCGTTCGCCATCCGGCACGCTTTGGAAAGGGCTATTGTCACACTGGCAGGTAGTGGAATAGTCTTCGGCCAACCGGACTTTCGGCCGCATCAGGCGGCGCCTGGAACGGCGCTGCCGTCAGGGGCCACGCCCCGTACATATAAGACGCCCAGTCACCGCACTGGCCGACAATGCGGAACACAGGACGCCACGCTTCCATTCAAGGGAGAACCTGATGTTAGGCACCAGAACCTGCCTCGCCGCCGCTCTTGCCGCCATGCTCGTGACCACAGCCAGCCCCGCGCAAGCAGCCCCCGCCACGCTCGTAAGCGCCGGGCCGGGAATCCTCGTCGCCGACGGCGCCGCGGTGGATGTTCCCGTCACCTTCGTGTGCGACACCGACCCCGCCTTGATCATCGCAATACCCGTGGTCCAAGTCACCCAAAGGGTCAGCGACGGACGGATCGCCGGCGGCGGCGGAAACGATCAGCTCAGCTGCACCAAGCAGGCCCAAACCGTCACCATACGGGTGGTTCCAAACATGATGGCGTTCAACGAAGGCGCCGCCGCGGCTTCGGTCTACCTGCAAACCTGCAGTGCGCAATTCCAGTGCACCACGGTCATCAACAACACGGAAATAACACTCGCCAAACCAGCCGGCGTCGGGTGACCAATCGAGCTCGGAAGAGGATCTGGAAATGCCCAACGACCCTACGGACATGGTCAGCGTCCGGTACATGGTGGACGACGTCGAGGCGGCCATCGACTTCTACACAAAGCACCTCGGGTTCACCCTCAGGATGAGCGCCGCACCGGCGTTCGCCGATGTCGCCCGCGGCCAGCTGCGGCTTCTGCTGAGCGGGCCAACCAGCTCGGCGGGCCGGCCAATGCCGGACGGCGCGGTGCCGTCACCGGGAGGATGGAACCGCATCCACCTCATCGTGGGCGATATCGCGGCCGAGGTGGACCGGCTGCGTGCCGCCGGCGTCACGTTCCGGAACACCATTGTCACCGGTCCGGGCGGTCAGCAGATCCTGCTGGAAGATCCGGCCGGCAACGTGGTCGAGCTGTTCCAGCCCGCTCCTTCTTAGCGGAGCCTGGCGGATAGCGCGCAACCGCAGATCGGACGACGGCGGGACGTTCCGCCGTCGTCCGCTTGCCGTTTACTCCCGCTCCCCCAGCCGACTTACCCGTCGAGAAACCGCAGCAGGAACGGGACCGTGGCGTGCATCGTCCGGAGGTCCCCGCCGCAGGCGGCCTGCTCGCCGAGGTAGTCACCGTGGCCGCCGGGAACGATGAGCAGGCGGGCGCCCGGGATGAGACTTGCCATCCGCGCGGCATACCCGGCGGTGACAACGTCCCGGTCGGCGCTCACCACAAGCGTTGGTGCCGTGATGGTGCCCAGCTCGCCGTCGGACCATCCGGGGAAGTCCAGGATGCGCTGCCTGTCCAGCTCGAAAAGCCGCTCCAGGTGGCCGGGTTCAGGGTTGAGGAGGCGGTCGGCGTCCTTGTAGGTGTCCGGCATGTTGTCCAGGGTGGCCTTCGCCATGCCGTCCCAGAACTCGTCCGGCACGGCATCGCGGCTCACAAAGGTGGAGGCCACAATGAGGCGCCGGACAATGGAGGGGCGCCCGAGTGCCAGCGCGACGGCGGTGTGGCCGCCGGCGCTGAAGCCCAGCACATCCACGGCTTCCACGTTGAGCTGGTCCAAAACAGCGAGGATGTCGCCGGCGGAGTTCTCGGCGGTGAGGGGGCGGCTGGTCGGCTGAGTACGGCCGTGCCCCTCCTCTTCAACGGCAATTACATGGCGCTGTTCGGCCAGCAGCGGGATGAGTTCGGCGAAGTTGGTGCCGATGGTGGAGCCGCCGCCGGGGATCAGCAGCAGCGGCGGCTTGCCGGGCACCTCCCGGCCGTGGACCTCGTAGTACATGCGAAGGCCGTTGTTGTCCGCGAAGCCGTGGGTGAAAGTCACACGGCATCCTAACCCCGGGCGCTTTCCGACGAAAAGGGACTCAGCCCTGTTCCCTGGCCCGTCACGTGGTTGCGGCGTCTGCCAGCCCCAGTCTGATCAGGCGCAGTTCGTCCTCCACGGCACGGGAAGGCCAGTGGTTCTTCACCAGCCCGCGTGCCCGGTTCTGGTCTGCTTCCGGGAAAAGCCTGCCGAGCAGCCCGGCCGCCTGGAGCAGCGCGATCAGTGCTGTGGTCCTGGCACCGGGCTGCGGGGCTGCTGCCGGTGCGGCATTTGAAGGCGGGGCACCTGCCGGCGTGGCGTTTGAAGGCTGGGTACCTGCCGGCCTAAGGCCGAGTGCGGTTTGGATCGTTTGCAGGAGCGCCGCTTCCGGTCCGTGGTCCTTCTCCGGGTAGCGCGTGGACTTGAACAGACCAAGGTGTTTTTCGCCGACATGCTCCACGACGCCCAGCGCCACCATCCGTTCGTACACACGGTGCACCTCGCCACGGCCCTCCAACATGGACACCCACCGCTTGGGAGTGTGGTGCCGCGACTTATCCCGGATCAGTTCCAGCTCGTGCTGGAACTCCGATTCCGGGGCTTCTCCGATGGCCCGGACATGCTTGCCCCGAACCGAGATCGCGCCGAGCAGGTCCAGCTCGGCCAGGATTGCCCCTGCAAGCGTGGTCCTCAGGACGTACGCCGGCAGTTCGGGTTCGCCATCCGTGTCATTCGTTGCCAGCAGGAGGAAAGCCTGGGGAAGGCTCAGCTCCTCGGCCTTCGGTATCGCAGCGTTCATACCCTTTATGGTGGACCCGTTGGGCAGCGGCCACAACGGGCGCTTAGGTGGCGGCTTCAGCCTCCGCCAGCCTGATCATGCGCAATTCGTCCGTCACCGCACGGGACGGCCAGTGGTCCTTCACCAGTTGCCTAACCCGGTTCTGATCTGCTGCCGGGAATAGCCTGTCGAGCAGGCCTGCGGCCTGAAGCAGGGCGATCAGTGCCGTGGTCCTGGAATCGGACAGCGAACCGCCGAGCGCGGCGTGGATCTTCTGCAGGATGGCCGCTTCCGGGGCGTGGTCCTTCTCCGGATACCGCGTGGCCCCGAACAGACCGAGGTGTTTTTCGCCGACGTGCTCCAAGATGCCCAGCGACACCATCCCCTCGTAGACACGGTGCAGTTCGGCGCGGCTCTCCAGCATCGAGACCCACCGCTTGGGAGTGTGGGGCCGCGACTTGTCCCGGATGAGGTCCAGTTGGTGTTGGAAATCCGGTTGCGGGGCGTTGCCGGTAGCCCGGAGGTGCTTCCCCTGCAGTCCGATTGCACCGCGGAGATGCAGCTCAGCCAGTATTGCCCCAGCCAGGGCGGCCTTGAGCACAACTACCGGCAGTTCAGCTTCGCCGTTCTTGTCGTTCGTCGCCAGGAGGAGGAGCGCTTGGGGAAGGCTCAGCTCCTCGGCCTTCGGTGTTTCAGCGTTCATACGATCATGGTGGCCCAGTTGGGCAGCCACCACAACGGCGATTCTCAGGATCGGACGACGGCGGGACGTCCCGCCGTCCGGCCGTGCAATATGCGATCAGCCAATTAGTACCCTCATTCGCGGACCGAACAACCATCGGCATAACCGACAAAGGATAAATATCCACGCGGTCTTTTCACCCCAACTGGGTGCGCAATTCACATCGAGGCTATTGTTCCCAATTCAGGCAGCTGGTTTATTAGGCCGCGAGCCGTGAGTTGAAAAGCTGCTCGGCAAGGCGGATTAGATGACGGGGGGCGTCCAATTCCTCACCGCCTCTTCCATGGCCAAGGAAAACCGCCGTCCCATTGAAGGCGTCCTCGATATGGACGCCCGCTTCGCGAATGAGCACTTCGGCCCTGGCGTTCAGTGGCAGGCGGTTTCCCGCGTCATTCAGGTAGGCATGCCAGTCCGTACCCGTGATGGATTCGATGTTTCCCGCAACCAGTTTCTGGAGTGCCGCCATGTCCGTGTTCACGGTCTCGATGCGCACCGGCTGGATGATGCGGGCCGGGACGATCAGGGCGTTGTAGGTGGTGTTCATGGCGAAACGTCAGCGCTGGTTTTTGCGCGGCTTTACGAACTGAATTTCACTAGATTCGTTTTTGGCCTTTTTGTCGGCTCTTTTTTCGAGAATAGATTTTCCCGATTTTTTGGCGCTGATGGCCCTGGGCGATTTTCCTGACAATGGAATCACACCTTTCTGTGCTTTGTACCTACCCGATACCATACACAGTTATATTTTTTATGCCAGTTTCCCGAAAAGCACCACAAACAGGCGGAGACGGACGACGGCGGCACGTCCCGCCGTCGTCGCCCTACGTTTTAGCGGGGCGCTTTGGCCGCGATGAATTGGCCGCTGGCGACTTGGCGCCTGGTCAGGAAGGGCCAGAGAGGGAATCGATGAGTTTGAGCCCCCGCTTGGCCCAATCGATTTCCGTATCTGCGCGGGCTATCAGCCCCTCATAGGTGAAGATTTTGTATTCGATGGTGCGCCGGCGGTCCGCCTCGGGGGTTGCGGCCAATCGCTTGTTCAACATCTCGTTGGTACCAGCGCGCAGTCCCTCGATCATGTCCTGCCATTGACCGCGCCTCATCGTGTGATAGTCGATGTGAGCCCGCATCTGTTCCTTGGCCGTGCTCGGTTCAGTCCATTCAAGGTAAGCGGCTTTCAGGTGGACTGGATCACGCTCGCGGGAATACTCCAGCGGCGCGTTCATCCAGTCCCGGAACGCAGCCGTGCCCTCCGCCGTGATCCTGTACTGCGTTTTCTTGCCGCGCGGGCCCCATGAAACTTCCTCGGCCTGCAGCAATCCGTCAGCTGCCATCTTCCGCAGCTCCGGATAGATCTGCGAATTCGGGGCGTGCCACACAAAAGCCACAGAGGACTCAAAACGCTTGGCCAAGTCATAGCCGGTCATCGGCTCTACCGAAAGCAGCGCCAGGATCGCGAAGCGGAGACTCATAAAGCAGTTCCTTCCCTACTCTTGTCAATAACTATATCCATAGATAGTGTGTGACCCAAGCCACCATCTATCGACATAGATAGTTGGGAGCATTCAAGCGAATCGTCACGCACCTGGAACGCAGCGTCCGTGGAGACGCTGCCCAGCCACCGAAAGAGGTCAAAGATGACTGTGCTTCAGTCCAGCAGTTCCACCACCAACAAGGTCCTCGGCCACCCGCTGAACGCCTGGTACGTCGCGGCTTGGGACCACGAAGTGACACGCAAGCCCATGGCCCGCCGGATCGCCAACCGGCCGCTGGCCCTTTACCGGACAGAGGACGGTAGGGCCGTCGCCCTGGCCGACGCCTGCTGGCACCGGCTGGCACCTCTTTCCATGGGCAAGGTGGTGGGCCGGGACGAGATCCAGTGCCCGTATCACGGCATCCGCTACAACTCGGCGGGCCGGTGCACCTCGATGCCGGCGCAGGAGAGCATCAACCCGTCAGCCACAGTGCCGTCTTTCCCTGTGGTGGAGCGCTACCGGTTCGTGTGGATTTGGCTGGGCGATCCCACCAAGGCGGACCCGGAACTTGTCCCGGACATGTATCAAATGGACAGCCCGGACTGGGCCGGTGACGGCGAGACGATCTACGCCCCATGCAACTACCAGTTAGTGCTGGACAACCTGATGGACCTTACGCACGAGGAATTTGTTCACTCCTCCAGCATCGGACAGGAAGAACTGAGCGAATCGGACTTCGTCGTAACACACGAGGGCCAGACCGTTACTGTGTCCCGCTGGATGCTCAACATCGATGCCCCGCCGTTCTGGCTCAAGAACCTGAGGGACAAGTTCCCCGGATTCGAAGGCAAGGTCGATCGCTGGCAGATCATTCGCTTCGAAGCGCCCTCCACCATTCGCATCGACGTGGGCGTCGCCAAGGCCGGCACCGGCGCCCCGGACGGCGACCGCAGCCAAGGCGTCAACGGTTATGTCATGAACACCATCAGCCCGGAAACCGACAAGAGCTGCCACTACTTCTGGGCCTTCATGCGCAACTATTGCCTTGATAGCCAGCTGATCACCACTCAGCTGCGCAACGGTGTCCACGGCGTGTTTGGCGAGGACGAGGCCATGCTGACGGCCCAGCAGGAAGCCATCGATGCCAATCCCGACTACCAGTTCTACAGCCTGAATATCGACGCCGGCGGCATGTGGGTCCGCCGGCTGATCGAGCGGATGCTCGAGGCAGAGGGCCGCCTCGCGGCGGTTCTCTGAGCGGCCACGGATACATAGGAATAGACAATGGCAGCAACCAACAACGAAGTCTGGCAGTCGGCAACGGTCGCGGCAGTCATTGACGTGGCCGCAGGCATCCGGCGGATTGAACTGAAGCCATCCATGCCGAAGCCGGCCGAGCCAGGATCACACATCGACCTAATGGTCACGATCAACGGCGAGCAGGAGAAGCGGTCCTACTCGGTAGTCGAATCCATCGACGGCGGCGCGACCCTGGCCGTCAGCGTGTTCAAGGCCCCCGTCTCACGAGGCGGCTCCGTCTTCATGCACACACTTGAGCCGGGCGATGCGCTGCGCATCACCCAGCCGCTGCAGAACTTCCCGCTGCGGATCGGGGCCGAGCGCTATGTCCTGCTGGCAGGTGGCATCGGCATCACAGCGATCATGAACATGGCCGGGGTGCTTCGCAATGTCAAGGCCGACTACACCCTGATCTATGCCGGCCGGACCCGGCCTGCCATGGCATACCTGAATGAGCTTCAGGAGCTGCATGGGGACAGGCTGCAGGTCCATGCCGATGACGAAGGCAGCACCTTGGACGTGAACAGCCTGGTCGATTGCGTGGACCTGGAGGCCGAACTGTACATGTGCGGACCCATCCGGCTCATGGACGCCGTGCGCCGTACCTGGGCGGAACGCGAACTGGCGCCGCCCAATCTGCGCTACGAAACTTTCGGAAACTCCGGCTGGTACGACCCGGAGGAGTTCGTCGTCCGTATTCCGCGGCTAGGTGTGGAAGCCAAGGTCGGGCAGGGCCGCTCCATGCTCGAGGCACTCGAGGATGCCGGGGTCGACATGATGTTCGACTGCCGCAAGGGCGAGTGCGGCCTGTGCGAGGTGCGCATCCTGGATCTGAAGGGCGCCGTGGATCACCGCGACGTTTTCTACAGCAAACGTCAGCAGCACGCAGCCGAGAAGATGTGTTGCTGCGTCTCCCGGGCCGTAACCTCGGCCTCCGGATCCCGTGCCGACGCCGACCCGTCGGGCTCCCCGGCGGTCCTCACCATAGACGTGTCCTGAACACGCCTGCTTGACCCCCAAGGGACTGCCGAAATCTGCGGCAGCCCACAAAAAGGATTAGCTCCCCAGGGAGCTCCTGAGCCTTCAAGGAACACACCATGGATCTACGGGAACGCATTGCCACGTCCAAAATGTCCCCCTATCAATGGGCGATCATCGGAATGTGCGTGCTGCTGAATGCCTTGGACGGGTTTGATGTCCTGGCAATGGCCTTCACAGCCAACGGCGTCACCAAGGAATTTGGCCTCACCGGCTCCGAATTGGGCCTCCTGCTCAGTGCGGGCCTGATCGGAATGGCCATCGGGTCCCTCTGCCTCGCACCACTGGCCGACATCATCGGACGCAGGCCAATGATTCTTGCCTCGGTCGGCACCGCAGCAGTCGGCATGCTGTTGTCTGCCACCGCCGGCAACATGGTGCAGCTGGGAATGTGGCGCTTGCTGACAGGGCTTGGTGTCGGCTGCATCCTGGCTTGCACCAACGTCATCGCCAGCGAATACTCCTCCACGCTGCGCCGAGGACTGAGCATCAGCATCTACACTGCCGGCTACAGCATCGGAGCGACCCTCGGGGGCGCCGCAGCCGTGTATCTCCAAAGCCAATCAGGCTGGCGGGCCGTCTTCATATTCGGCGGCATCAGCACCCTCAGCGTCCTGGTGCTGCTGCTGTTCCTGCTGCCCGAATCAGTTGACTTCCTCGTTACCAAGAGGCCCCGCAACGTCCTGGACCGCCTCAACCGGATCGCACGCAAAACGGGGCATCCCGAGGTCACCTCGATTGAGGCCGACGATGCTTCTGCGAAGCACAAAACCAACCCCATTTCCGATTTGTTGTCCGCTTCCAACCGGCGCTCCACGCTCCTGATCTGGGTCGCGTTCTTCACCATGATGTTCGGTTTCTACTTTGTCAACAGCTGGACGCCACGGCTGCTCGTGACCGCAGGCATGAGTGAAAGCCAAGGTATTACGGGAGGGCTAATGCTGACGCTGGGCGGAATCTTCGGTGCGGTGCTCTACGGTGTCCTGTCTGCCAAATGGAACAGCAAGATTGTCCTCATGGGCTTCACCGTACTGTCCGCAATCATGATGGTCGTTTTCATTTCCTCAGCCTCCGTATTCATGCTCGCCTTCGCTGCAGGGATCCTTGTTGGCGTGCTCATCAACGGCTGCATCGCCGGCCTCTACACTCTCGCCCCTTCCCTTTACTCCACCTCGGTCCGCAGCACGGGGGTCGGATGGGGGATCGGGATCGGACGGATTGGAGCCATAATCGCTCCCATCATGACCGGGGCACTTCTCGATGCGTCCTGGTCAGCCGTTCAGCTCTACTTGGCTGTCGGCGCGGTGGTGCTCGTAAGCGCCGCTGCTGTTGGAATGATCCGGTCCAAAGACTCGAACCAAAACGACGCGCCTGCGGAGGACCGGGAAGTCGTAGGAGCCTGACCTTTCCATGGGTGACGGCCGGGGCCTGAACCGGACGACGGCGGGACATCCCGCCGTCGTCCGCCTGCGTTGGACGCCGATCGCCTGGGCGCCGAGCCGCCGTCAGAACCGAGCCGCCGTCAGAACCGCGCCGGTGTCAGCGGGAACTCTGCAGGGGTGTCTGCGAGCGACGCGCCAGGGTGCGGTGGATTCCCGTGTGGTCGAGGGCGCCGTCGCCGTGGGCCACCATGTCGTCGAACAACTCCGTCACGGTGCTACTCAACGGCAGTTCAAGGCCGTCTGCGGTAGCCGTATCCAGGATGAACCTGAGGTCTTTGAGCTGATTCCGGGCGCTGCCGCCGCCGGCGAAGTCGTTGCTGATCCATCGGTAACCTTTCTGCCGGAGGACAGCGGAATCGGCCAGCCCGCCTTGCAGCAGCTCAAGCATGACGGCCAGGTCGAGGCCCCCGCTGCCGGCCAGGAGCATGGCTTCGGAAACTGCGGTCACGGTGGCCGCGACAACGATCTGGTTGCAGGCCTTGGCGAGTGCCCCCGAGCCGCTCGGGCCCATGTACCGGACCGTGGTGCCCATGGCGCCGAACACTGGCTCCATGGATCGCGCCGTGTCTTCATCGCCGCCGACCATGATGCTGAGGGTGCCGTTCTCCGCGCCGACGGTGCCGCCGCTGACCGGTGCATCAAGGACGGTGACCCCGTGCTCGCGGAGCAAACGTTCCGCGAAGGCCGCAACGGCGACCGGCGAAACCGTCCCGTGAACCACCAGGACGGGACGGGTGATCCCCTTTGCCGCCCAACCGGACAGCAAACCGTCCTGGCCCGGCAGGAGTGATTCCACCTGGTCCAGATCGGGCAGGACCGTGAGAACGACGTCGGACGCGGCGTCGGACGGTGATGTTGCGGCGCGCGCACCGAGGGCAACCAGGGGTTCCGCTTTCGCGGGCGTCCGGTTCCAGACGGTGATGCCGCCGCAGAAGTCCAGAAGCCGGCGGCCCATGGGCCCGCCCATCGGGCCGAGTCCCAAAAGGGCGAGCGAGGGTCGCGTGGTTTCCGTCATTGTCAGGTCCTTTGGTTTGAGGCGGCTGCCGGCTGCGCAGCGTTCTTCAAGCGATCAGGCGCAAGCGCGCTTCGCGTGAGTGGAACGAAAGTGGAACCGGTACACTTTTTGTACCATGCGGGCTGGCCGCGTGTAAATCACTGTTCTGCGGATGCGGCGCCGCGGCAGCAGCAAGCGGGAACCTCGGAGATGGTTACGCGCGCGGCTTCGGCCGCGCGACACTTGACCGTTCGACGAGTTCGGCGTCGACGCGAATGACCGTCGGTTTTCCGGAAGTCTTGCCGTTTGCGTTGGACAGGGCCAGCTGCACGGAATGCCGGGCCAGCAGGTCAATGGGCTGCCGGACAATCGTCAGCGGTGGAGTCATGAGCTCGGTCCAGGGCGAGTCCTCGAAGACGATCACCGACAGGTCGTCAGGAATCGAAACCCCGGCATGCGCAAGCCGCCGGAGGACGGCCGTCACCTGGGCGGTGTTGGCCACCACGAGGGCAGTGGGCGGATCCTCCAGGTTGAGCAGGGCAGTCATGGCATCGCCGCCGGCGGCTCCGCGGAAGGCCGCGGAGCGGATGAGGAGGTCGTCCTGTTCCAGTCCGGCCGCAGCAAGGGCTTCACGGTAGCCGGCGATCCTGTCCCGCCCCGTTGTCGATGACGCGGGGCCGGAGATGATCGCGATGCGGCGGTGCCCGTGCGCCGCCAACAGGGCCGTTGCCGACCGCGCCGACTCGGTGTTGTTGATGGTCACCACGTCGACAGCCGGCAGCGAGGGGATCGAACGGTCAACAAAGACCACATCCGTCCCGATGTCCTGGAGCTTTTTCCAGATCTCCAGGTTGTTCCCTGTGGGAGTGGCAATGATCCCGCTGACCCGGCGCTCAATGAGCGTGGAGAGACGCTCCGATTCCAGCTGGTCGTCCTCCTGCGTGGTCATCAGAAGCACCTGGATCCCGCGCGAGTGCGCCTCCTGGACAACCTGGTCCGCTAGGCGGGCGAAGAAGGGATTGGAGACGTCGGCCAGGAGCAAGCCCAAGGTGGTGGGCGGCCCGTGCTTCAGCTCCCTCGCTGCTGTGCGCGGGTGGTAACCAAGGGTTTGCATTACATCGTTCACGCGGCCCCGGGTCGCCGCCGCGACGGGGCCGGAGCCAGGATTGAGGACCCGGGAGACGACGGCGACGGACACCCCCGCAGCCGCGGCAACATCGCGGATGGTCGGCTGCTTCTGCACGTGTACTCCTCAATCGGCTACTGCGGCTCCCCGGAACCTCCGGCAGGAACTTTTTCAGACTAGGGTATTGACCTCGCCGAGCAGGTATGACATAAAAGTGTAACCGGTTCCATTATGTTTACTTCGGAGCCGGATGTCTACCGCAGCACCGCCCGGGATTGAGGCAGCAACACCCCAGCCACCCACCTGAGCGTCCCTTCACCGCAACGCTGCGGCGGACCCGATGCTTTCCGGCGGCCATCCATACGGGATGGAGCCGCACCCTTTGAAAGGTAGTTATGAACCTGCACAAACTTCTCACCGAACGCGAGGCCGAAGGCGCCCCGATCCGCGTGGGGCTGATCGGCGCCGGACGGTTCGGCACGATGTACCTGGCCCAGGCCCGCAACATCCCCGGCATCCACGTCGTGGCCATCGCCGACATCAACGCCGAACGTGCCAAGGGCGCACTGAAGCTGGTCGAGTGGCCCGAGGAAGCCTTCGTGGAGGACATCGAGACTGCCATTGCCACGAGGGCCACCACCGTGGTGACCGATGCGTCCGTCCTGTTCGACGCCGACCTGGACGTCATCGTCGAGGCCACCGGCAACCCGATCGTCGGCATCAACCACGCCCTGCGCGCCATCGAAACCGGCAAACACATCATCATGGTCACCGTCGAGGCAGACGCCCTCGCCGGCCCGGCCCTGGCCAAGCGGGCCAAGGAAGCCGGCGTCGTCTACTCCCTGGCCTACGGTGACCAGCCGGCGCTGATCTGGGAACTCGTCGACTGGGCCCGCACGTCCGGCTTTGATGTGGTCTGCGCAGGCAAGGGCGCCAAGTACCTGTCCCACTACCACCAGATGAACCCGGACAACGTCTGGGAGAACTGGGAATTCTCCAAGGAACTGACGGACTCCGGCCAGCTCAACCCCTACATGCACACTTCCTTCCGTGACGGAACCAAAGCCGCCATTGAGATGGCTGCAGTGGCCAACGCGGCAGGCCTGCGCCCGTCCGATGAAGGACTGACGTTCACCCCCGGCGACGTGGAACAGATCGCCACGATCTGCCGCCCCGCCGCAGACGGCGGCGTGCTCAGCAACGCCGGAAGCGTCGACGTCATGTCCAGCGTGACCCGGGAAGGCGACTGGATCCCCCACAACACCCAGGAAGGCGTCTTCGTCGTCGTCAAGGCCACCAACAAGTACGTCTCCGGCTGCTTCCAGGAATACCCCTGGCACCCGGACCCCACCGGCCAGTACGCAGCCCTCTACCGCCCCTACCACTACGTCGGACTGGAGCTCAACGTCTCCATCGCCAACGCCGTGCTTCGCGGTGTGGCCACCGGCGCGCCGGAAGGCTTCCACGCCGACGTCGTCGCCTGTGCCAAGAAGGACCTGCACGCCGGGGAAATCCTCGACGGCGAGGGCGGCTTCACCGTCTGGGGCAAACTGATCTCCGCCGAAAAGTCGGTAAGGGACCGCGCCCTGCCTGTCGCCATGGCCCACCACGTCAAGCTCGTCAACGACGTGCCCGAGGGCGGCATCGTCGGCTGGGACGACGTCGAAATCGACACCTCCCTCGAAGAAGCCCTGAAGCTGCGGCGCGAGACGGAGGCTCTCGCCCTCGACGTGGTGCCCGCGACATGATCGACCGGCGCACTTTCCTGGGAGCAGCGGCAGCGAGCATGCTGCTGGCCGGCTGCGGGGCCAGCCCGGGAATCGACCCGAACCGGGCCGCATCGGCCGGGGGCACCTTGAAGTTTGGCAGCTGGCAGTGGCTCGAGCCGGGCCGCGGCGAGGCCATGTGGCAGGCGATCCAGGCCTACAAGGAAGCCAACCCGTCCGCGAGCCTGGCCCAAAGCACCACACCGTTCCTTTCCTTCGCGGACAAGCTCAACACCGAACTCGGCGGCAAGGGCGGGCCTGACGTCTTCGTGGTTCAGGACGTCAACTTCTACCCGCTGGCCGATGCCGGCATCCTGGCCCCGCTCACGTCGGTCATCTCCTCGCACAAGGGCAGGCCGTTCAATCACACGAACGAGTCCGGCCTGGTCAACGGGGTGCAGTACGGGATCACCTGGGAGCGGCTGAACTGGAACTTCTTCTGGAACCGCAGCATCCTGGAGAAGGCCAACGTCACCCCGCCGGGAAACGTCGCGGAACTGATCGCAGCGGCTGCCCAGATCCGTTCCGCCACCGGACTGGACGGGTTCGGTGTCCGCCACCAGATGACGGAATTCGACTCCTGGTTCATGGACTTCGATGTGTGGACCTACGGGCACGGCGGATCCTGGTCGGACGGCTCGCACCCCACGATCGACTCCGCGGAGAACATCGCCGGCGTCGAGGCGTTCGGGGAAATCTACCGCTCCGGTGCGATGCCGATCGGTGACGACGCGTCAACGATGCGCACCAAGTTCCGCGAGGGCCGCCTCGGCATGATGATCGACGTCTCCTCCACCGTCGCCGGCATCCTGCGGTCCTCCAAGACGCTGACGTCGGCCGACATCGGATACGCCCAGCGCATTCCGCTCCCCCGGCCGTCCGCGCACCAGGAGATCGTGCTGGCGGTCAACGGTTACAGCAAGAACAAGAACCTGGCCGTCGACTTTGTCGGCTGGGTGGGCTCCGACTCCGGTCAGGCAGCACTCCGTAAGGCCATGGGTCCCTCCACCCTGGCCACCGACGTCGCGCTGGCCCCCGAGTATGCCGCAGCCAACCCGTGGGCGGAATCGTTCATCGACCTGGCGACGAAATCGAGGAGCCCGCTCATCAAGGGTTACGAGGCCCAGACCAAGGCCATCATGCGGGAAGTCATGACGCAGGTGGAACGCTACCTCGTGGACGGCGGCGACGCTGCCAAGGCACTCGCCACCGCACAGATACAAGTAACTCAGCTGCTTGGCTGAGCAGACCTAGGCAAAGGATCCGGGCAATGTCGCTCCGAACTTCGATCTCCCCGCCCACCGTGGCGCAGCCTCCGATACAGGATGCGCCTTCCCGGCATCACATGTGGCAGAGGATTTCCCCGTACATCTACGTCGGCCCGGCCGTCGTTTACCTGATCATCTTCATGATCATTCCCGTGGTGCAGGGCGTCCAGCTCAGCTTCACCAAGACTCCGCTGGTCAAGCCCGACGGCGGTACCGGCATCGGGCTGGAGAACTACTCCCGGCTGCTCAGCAGTCCCCAGTTCTACAACTCGCTGGGCGCCACCATCCTGTACACGGCCGCGACGGTCATCTTCGCCGTCGCGATCGGGGCCGGCGCCGCCCTGCTCCTGAACCGCGCCTTCAAGGGACGCACCCTCGTCCGGGCAGTCATCACCCTCCCCTGGGCCGTCCCCACGGTGGCCACCGCCCTGATCTTCAGCTGGATCTTCAACCGTTCCGACGGCGTCCTGAACGAAGTGGTCGGCGGGCTCGGCATCGGCCAGCAGGGCTGGCTGGTCGACCCGAAGTACGGCATGGCCGCCGTCGTCCTGACCTCGGTCTGGAAGGTCATGCCCCTCGTTATGCTCGTGGTGCTCGCCTCACTCCAGTCAATCCCGAGCGAACTCTACGAAGCCACCCGCATGGACGGTGCCGGGGCACTGGAAACCTTCAAGGCCGTCACCTGGCCGCACATCGCCCCCACGGTCAGGGTGGTCACGCTCCTCATGACGATCTGGTCCATCCGCCGTTTCGAGATCATCTACCTCCTGACCGGCGGCGGCCCCGTGGACAGCACCAACACCCTCGTCGTCAACGTCTACCGGCAGGCCTTCAGCAACCAGGAACTGGGCCGCGCGGCAGCCATCGGCGCCCTCGGCCTGGTTCTGTCGCTGATGGTCACCGTTGTCTACTTCATGATGGAACGGCGCAACGCCGCCAAGGAGGCCTAGAACAATGACCACCAAAGAAGCACAACCAGCCCTCCGGACGGCCCCGCACAAGCGGCGACTGAAGGCACCGGGCACGCGAAACTTCAGCAAGCCCGCCCGTTACATCATGCTCGCCGCCCTGGTCCTGTTCTCAGGGTTCCCGCTCTACTGGATGCTGAACACGGCCCTCAGCCAGGACTCGGAACTTTACGGCCAGGCCCAGGGTTGGTGGCCGCACTGGGAACGGCTCGCGGACCTCGGCGACGTGATTGGCAGCGTCCCCATCTTCAAATGGCTCACCAACTCCATGGTCATCGCCGGCGGAACCACGCTGCTCTCCCTCGTCTTCGCGGTGTTGGCCGGCTACGCGCTGTCGCGGTTCAAGTTCTACGGCAAGGGCGCCGCAGGGTTCCTGCTCTTCGCCACCCAGATGCTGCCCGAGGCGCTGCTGGTGGTCCCCATCTACGCGCTCTTCGCGTCGATGGGCCTCCTCAACGGGATGGGCGGCCTGATCCTCGCCAATGTCGCCTTCACGATGCCGGTGAGCGTCTGGATCATCAAGGGAGCCATCGATGCGATCCCCTACGAGATCGAAGAGGCCGCCGCGGTCGACGGGTGCCCCCGCGTCACCATCCTGTCGCTGGTCCTCACCCCGCTGATTCTGCCCAGCATCGCCGCTGCCGCCGTCATCAACTTCTTCGACGGGTGGAATGAGTTCCTCCTGGCCAAGACCTTCATCGCCGAACGTGACCTCTGGCCGGCGTCCGTGGGCCTGGCCTCCTTCATCGGCCAGTACCTGACCTCACTGAACTCCGTCATGGCCGCGGCCCTGCTGTTCACGCTCCCGGCGTTGATCTTCTTCCTCCTTGTCCAGCGTCGTATCGTCTCGGGCCTCACGGCCGGCTCAGTCAAAGGTTGATCATGGCAAAGCTCTCATTACGCAACATCAGCAAGCGCTTCGGGGACACGCAGGTCATCCACGACTTCAGCGCCGAGGTCGACGACGGCGAATTCCTCGTCCTGCTCGGCGCGTCGGGATCCGGAAAATCGACCCTGCTCCGCATCATTGCCGGGCTCACCGACGCCAGTGCAGGGGACATCATCTTCGACAACCTCCGGGTGAACCGCCAAAGCCCGCGCGAACGCGACATCGCCTTCGTGTTCCAGTCCTACGCGCTCTATCCGCACCTGACAGTCCGCGAAAACATTGCCTTCCCCCTGGCACTGGACAAGTTCAAGGCCTGGCACCACATCCCCGGCATCAGCACGTTCGCGCGCCGCATCTTCGGTTCGTCCAAGGACATCGTCAAGCAGGTCGCCGATGTCTCCTCCATGCTGGAACTGGACGACTACGCAGACCGCAAGCCCGGAGGGCTGTCCGGCGGCCAGCGCCAGCGTGTTGCCCTGGCCCGCGCCCTGATCCGCAACCCCTCAATGTTCCTGCTCGACGAGCCGCTGTCCAACCTCGACGCCAAGCTCCGCGCGGAACTCCGGGGCGAAATCGTCCGGCTGCACAGGCTGACCGGGAAGACCTTCGTCTATGTCACGCACGACCAGGTCGAAGCCATGACCATGGCCACACAGATCGTCATTCTCCACAACGGCATCGTGCAGCAGCACGCCACACCGCAGGAGATCTACACCCGCCCCGCCAACACGTACGTGGCCCGGTTCATCGGCAGCCCGCCCATGAACCTCATGGCCGCGACAGTGACCGACGGGCAGCCCGTGCTCGGAGGGGTCCGGCTCCCGGAACCGGAAGGGCTCCCGCTCACGGCTGGCACTGTGACCCTGGGCCTGCGGCCGGAACACCTCACGGTCTCCGCCGACGTCGACGGGCCCGGCCTCGCCGGAACGGTCCGGAGAATCGAGGACCTCGGCGCTGACACGCTGATCGGCGTCCAGCCCGACCCTGTCCTGGACCTGAAACTGTGGGAGCTCAACCAGGACGACCTCATCTGGATCCGTCAGACAGGACAGACCCGCCTGATGGCAGGAGATCCCTGCACGGTAAGCCCCGAGGCCCGCATGGCCAGCTACTTCGACAGCGAAACCGGCGCGAACCTGGCATCATCCGACCAGGTCTCAGACGCCGGAATGCTGCCCATGCGTGGCTAAGCTGCGGCACTTCCCAACCCAGCCATACGCTGGCTGTTCAAACCATGCCTGATCTCATCCACACACAAGGAACAGAAACCGATGACCATCATTGTCACCGCAGCATTCACTCCCAAGGACGGCACCTACGACCAGGTGGTCGCCGCACTCTCCCCCGCGATTGCGGAAGTGCATGAAGAGCCGGGCTGCCAGCTGTACGCGATCCATGAATCACCCAACGGGCAGATCATGATGATTGAAAAATGGGACAGCGCCGAGCTGCTCGACGCCCACGGCGCCGGCGATGCCGTCAAACGGCTCAACGCTTCGCTCGAGGGACTCCTGGCAGAACCCGTGGAGGTCACCCGCCTGGTGCCGATCCCCGCCGGGACGGCGCACCAGGGCGCGCTCTAGGCAGTCCAAGCACCAGCGGACGACGGCGGGACTTCCCGCCGTCGTCCGCTTGCGTTGGTCCGCTTGCCTGCGGAAGGACCGTATCGCCTTCCGGCGCGGCGTGACCATCGGGGAAGCGCCGGCTCCCGTTCCGGGACGATCGGCCCTGCGGCTGCGTCCCCGCGCGTTGACAGATTGGTGTGAGAAAGTCCGTGGAGCGTTCAGGCGATGCCCTCTTCGCGCGCGGGCCGGCAGCACAAGGAGGCCAACCATGGCCAATATCTACCTTCCCTACGGGAACACCGAGGGTCAGACAGCCAAGATCGCCGAGTACATGTCGGACGTGGTGCGGGCACACGGCCACAGCGCGGACGCGGCGGACATCAAGCAGGCCGGGGACTCGATCCCCGACGGGTACGACGCCGTTATCGTCGGCGCGTCGGTCCACATGGGCAAACACGAAGACTACGTCCGGGACTTCGTACGGAAGAACAGCGCCGCCTTTCGAGGCTGAAACGAGCTGGCGTCCGGTCCAAGTGGGACTCTTCGGAGGGGCGCTCCTCTACACACAGTGCGGGTTCGGCCTGCGAGCAGTTTTCAGCCCTCGACGACGGACATCGGCAGGATGCCCCCGTGCACGGTAGGGGCGATGCTGTCTAGCTGCCAGCCGTCCCCAGATGCCCGGAACGTGGCGGTTTGCGGCAGTGAGTAGCCCGACGGGACGCTACTCGGCCCATTGGCCGTCGAGGCCTGGTATTCCTCGGTCAATTCCTTGAACCGGACGCTCGCCTCCGAACCGGACACCTCGACCGATTCCACCGTTACCGTCGTCGAAAAGGACGTATACCAGAAGCCCATTGACTTGAATCCGGCCTTCGACCGAGCCACCACGGCGAGGTCCCGCTCGCGCTTGGACCGGTAAGCCGCCGTCATCTGCCGCGTGGCAAGGCGCGCGACGGGGGGAGTGTCGAGGACCGTGCCGTTTCGATCCTCGACGGCAGTCTGGATGATGGCCGCGAGCTCGGACGAGGACGGCCCCGGCACTGATGCGGACGACCCTACCGTGGGTGGCCGGGCGGCCGGCTGGCACCCGGCAAGGGCGAGCCCGAGCGCAGCCGCGACGGCGCCCAGGTATAGCGGGTACTTCATCGTCTCCCCCTCCCGTGGATGTCCTCACAGCCTGCCGCGCCGACCCCACCCAGTCAACGGGGGCCCAGGGACTACCAGAACGCGTCCTCATGAAGTCAATCTCCAGAGCTTCCGCCGCTTCCGGGACTCCGTAACCGAGATCAAGGTCCGGGTGATCGACGACGATGATGCGGACGACTTCCTGCCCCCTGGTGAAGGTGTGGAACACGTCCGAGGGGGATGTGGCGATGACTTCGCTGCCCTGCCTGTCCGGTGCGGGACGTGCTTTCCTGCCCCGGGGCCGGCCAACTCAGGGAGCGCGGCCTCAACCAAGCGCACCTCTCTAAGGAGGTGGAACGGGCATGAGTGCAGCGTTTAGGGTACCGCACTCCCAAGGAGGCGGTTAGTCTTGGCTCAACAAGATGCTGGGGGGAGCAAAACATGAAACCAATTACTGTTGACGGCGGCAAGGGCACGGTGGAACTCGATGCCGAGGGAGTCCTCCAACTTGTTTGGAAGCCGGCCACTGTTCTGGTGGCCGATGATGTACATGCTGCGATGGCAAAGGTCAATGAGGTTGCCGACGGTGCCGAGTATCCGATGTTGATCGACATAACGAACACCCAAATGGTGACTCGTCAGGCCAGGTCCGTTTTCAGTACCCGGTGCGCCGCTTCGCGAATTGCCCTGCTTGGTTCAAACCCGGTGAATCGTGTCATTGCCAACTTCGCTATGGCCCGGCGGACCCTCCCGGTTCCCACCCGGTTTTTCACCTCCCGCGACGAGGCCATGACCTGGCTTCTCGTTACACCGCTTCCCTAATCTGGACCGTTGTGTCGGGGCCGAGGGAGCTTTCACCGGAGGAGGCACAGCCAGAACTTTCCCTGGGTGCCAAGTCACACTTCTGAAACTGACACGATGGACGACGGCGGGACTTCCCGCCGTCGTCCGCTGCGGGCAGGACTGTGCAGGGCGATCCCACGCCGTCGATCCTACGCCGCGATGGATAGTGCCCAGTCAGGCCAGGGATCCACCGGTAATGGTGGCCCCGTTCCTCCGAGAACGTTGGCACCGTCAAGTACGTCCGGCCAGTCGGGCGGTTCCCCCTCCGGATCTTCACCCGCGTGGCCGGCGTGGTCCGGCCAGTGCGGTGGTTCCCAGTCCTGTTGTTCGCTGGGATAGGCGCGTCCCGCGGGTGAGATCCAGCCGGGTGGCCGGTCCCGGGTGGCGTCAACCGGCCTCCACGCTGTGGTGTGTTTGAGTCTGTGGTGCCTCCGGCATGGCTGGCCCAGGTTGGTGATCCCGGTGCTGCCTCCCTCGTGCCAAGCCAGCAGATGGTCCGCTTCATTGTCCAAGGAGTGGTTGTTGCAGCCGGGAAAGGGGCACCGGCCATCCCGAAGCCGCAACCATTGGCGCATCGCCTTCGGAACCCGGTAGCTTCTGCGTCCGATCTCCAGCGGCGCTCCGCTGCGCGGATCCGTCAGCACGCGCAGGAATGACCCCGCACCATCCGCGACAAGCCGGCGGGCCATGCTCGGCGGAACGGGACCATACCCATCCAGCATAGCCGGCTCCGTCACGGCGCCCAGGAGCGACAACACCGGAACGGTCACCAAGACCTGTGCCTTCGGCGACGGAACACCCTCGGCGACGCCGGCCAGCAGCCAGTCGGCGGCGACGTCCGCACGGAGCTGGGTCAGAGTCCGGGATTCGGCCGGCCCCTGCAGGGCACGTGCCGCTTCCGTGGCACGGGACCAAACACCCGCTGCCACGTCCGCAGTCACGTAGGCCGAGAGCCAGGCCATGCCGTCCCGGTCCGGGACCAATTCCAGCCGACGGTCCTGCACACCCTTGCGGTGGCGCGCTTCGATACTTACGGGATGGTGCCGCTCACGCCAGCTGCGCGCCTTGGCCCGGAACCTGCCCGGCACCAGCTCCCCCGCGGGGCAGCCCCGCGCAGCAAAGGGAGCTTCGGGGTCCAGGAAATGAGCCTCCAAGGCAGCAGCAGCTGCCGGGTCAAGACCGGATGTTTCATCACACATCACCCGCGCATGCTGCCACGAAATGCTCCCTGACCGCAGCGCGGACAGCGTCAGGGGCAACCGTGTAGTCAAGGTGGCTGACTCATCCAGTAACGCCGCGGCCGATCTTTCGCTGACAGTCAGGGCACAGGCCACCTCTGCTGTCACTGCCATTTCCTGGGCGGTGCGCTCTTGCGGGGAAACGGCCGGGGCCGCCATGGCCGCGGCAGCGTGGGCGTATCCGTCGGCGAAGTGCACTTTCAGCGCAGCCATCATGGCTTCCATGCTGCCCACCGCAGCCATGCCGTCCAGGCATGCGTCCGCTTCGTCCTGAAGAGGGTCAGCACCGGTCGGGGCCACAATCCCGGCCCCGCGACCTGCACATGCAGTCAGCGCAACAAGGGAGGCCGCCATGGCCTCCAACGTCTCCGCAACTGCTTTGCCGTCCATACCCACAGCATGACAGCAGGCACTGACAGTTTTCGCTGGCATCAGAGTTGCAAAGTCAGCCTTCCAGGATCTGCCTGATCCCGAACTCTCCGACGGCGAACATCCGCGGATTGTCGTCGGAGTTGCTCAGCATGGCGGTGGACAAGATGAGAGCCCAGCCCCGGGCCCGCAACCAGGTGTCCCCGTCCACCGCGGGACCAAAGGCGTCCATGAAGCGGTGGCGGGCGCCGGCGTCGAACATCAGCCACGCCACCCCAAGATCGACTGCCGGGTCCCCTGCCCCGACGTCGCCGAAATCGATAACGCCGGCCAGCGAGCCGTCGTCGGTCAGCAGGATATTTCCCGGGTGAAGGTCCCCATGGAGCATCATCGCCGGACCATCCCAGGCTTTAGCGGCACAGGCCTGCGCCCACACCGCTCTCAACGCCGCTGCCTGCGGGTAGCGTTCGCGGTCCCCCAGCCGTTCCACCACCGCAGAATCACGGTCCGTCAGCGGCACTCCGCGGAAAGGATTCACCGGGACGCCGGATTCGGCGGGCATGTGGAGGGACAGGAGGAAATCGGCCACGCCTGGAGCGGCCGGCCCGCGGTCTGCCGGACCAACGTCGGTCGCGGCGGCTCCGGGGACCCACCGCACGATGCTCCATGGCCAAGGAAAATCCGACGTCGGCCGGCCGGCATGGACGGGGACAGGAACCGCAACCGGGGAGCGGCGGGCTATGTCGGGAAGGTAGCGCAGCTCATGCAGTATCAGCGAAACAGCCTCCGCCCTGCGCGGCAGCCGGACGGCGAGGTCGTCGCCCAGCCGGAAGGTCGCGTTGTCCCAGCCATTCGCAACCCGCGCCAACGGACGATCACCGAGATCGGGCCGCTGGTCCCGGACGAGGCACTGAACGACCGCGTCACTCACTTCCACCGTGGCTGGTGGCATTCCCGCCATTCAGAGGTCCCCCTTCCTGCGATGCAATCCGTCATTTCCGTTGTCCGAATATAGTTCAGATCCCCCGGAGCAGAGGGGCGCATTCGCGGAGCCATCACAGACAGGAAGCGGACGACGGCGGGACGTCCCGCCGTCGTCCGTCTCACCAGCCCTCAGTCGGCCTGGGCGCAGGCGCGTCGTGATCAGGTACCCGTTAGGTCGGGATGTTGCGGGTGGGTATGATCCGGGAGCATGAGCACAACGCCGAGCACCACTGGAACTGTCCGGGCTATCTTCCTGGACGTGGACGGCACCTACGCGGACTACGGAGTCGTACCTGATGGCCATGTGCGCGCTGTACAGGCCGCGCGGAAGGCCGGACACCGGGTCTTCCTGTGCACGGGGCGCCCGGTGTCAATGTTGCCCCCGAGCATCCTCGCCGCGGGTTTCGACGGCCTCGTGGCCAGTGCCGGCGCCTACGCCGAGGTGGCCGGGACGGTCCTCGTGGACCGGCGCTTTCCGGCGGATCTTGCGGCCAGGACGGTCCGGGCGCTGGACGCGCACGACGCCGTATATGTCCTGGAAGCGCAGGAGGCGCTGCACGTACCACCTGCGGCGCTGGAACGCTTGCGGGCCATCCTTGACGCCCACTTCGAACAGGCACCCGAAGGCCCTGTAGGTTCGTCCGACATCCTCCGGGCGGTGCGCACCACCTCCAACCGTGCCGATGTGCCGTTCGCCAAGGTCTCCGTGTTTGACTCCCCCGTTGCAATGGAGAGCTTGGTCGGAGAAATCGGCGGGGACGTTGCAGTGGTCGCCAATTCGGTGGCGGACGAGGGCCGGCATGCGGGGGAACTGTACCAGCGCGGAATCAGCAAGGCCGACGGCGTCGCGGCCGTCGCCGCCCATCTGGGCATCGCCCAGGCGGACACGATTGCGGTTGGCGACGGTGCCAACGACCTGGAGATGATCGCCTACGCAGGCGTCGGCATCGCCATCGAAGGATCGCTCCCGGAGCTGGTGGCGCTTGCCGACCGCACGGCCGCTCCTCCCCGTCAGGAAGGCCTCGTTGCCGCCTTCGCCGAGCTCGGCCTCATCTGATCCGGCCCGATTAGAGTCATTTGCTCCCAGCGGCGTAAGCGGTCGACGGCGGGATGTCCCGCCGTCGACCGCTCGCCGTTCCCGGCACCTTAAGGCAGCATCACAAGGTAGCGGCTTCTTCCTCCGCCAGGCGGGTCAGACGAAGTTCGTCCTCCGCGGCGCGGGTGGGCCAGTAGTCCCTCGCCAGCTCACTTGCCCGGGTGAGGTCTGCTGCCGGGAAGAGCTTGCCGAGCAGCCCGGCTGCCTGAAGCAGGGCGATCAGCACCGTGGTCCTGACATCGGGCGTCGTGGCATCAGGCTTGGCGTCAGGCGCCCCGGCACCAGGCTTCGTGGAATCAGGCGCCTCAGCATCAGTGGCCCCGGAATCAGGCGCTTCGAGATCAGCCGGCGCACCGGTGAGTGCGGCCTCGATCTTTTCCAGGAGCGCCGCCTCCGGCGCGTGGTCCTTATGCGGGTACCGCACGGGCCGGAACCGACCCAGGTGCTTTTCACCGACATGTTCCACGATGCCCAGTGCTGCCATCCCCTCGTAGACGCTCTGCACTTCGGCGCGGCTGTCCAGCACGGAGACCCACCATTTGGGAGTGCGGGGCCGGGATTTGCCGCGGATGAGCTCCAGTTCGTGCTGGAAGTCCGTCTGGGGGTCGGTGCCGGTAGCCCTGACATACTTCCCCTGCAGCCCGAGCGCGCCGAGCAGGTCCAGCTCGGCCAATATTGCCCCTGCCACCGTGGTCCTGAGTGCGAACAAGGGCACTTCAGGTTTGCCGTTTTTGTCGTTCGTAGCCAGAAGGAGGAAAGCCTGGGGAAGGCTCAACTCCGCCGCCTTTGGCGTTTCAGCGTTCATAGCATCATGGTGGCCCAGTTGGGCGGTCACCACAATGAGGATTTACAAGCGCCGCTGAGTTTCCACTGGAGACGCAGTAGAAACCTAGAACGCCGACCAGCCGCCTTCGGACACGAGGCCTGGGTGTGGTGGCTAGGCAGGGGCCAGTGCCCGGACCGAGTTCCGTTCCACAGTGGGACAGTAGATCTTTGTGGGGGCAGTGGCCTGTGCTTCTTCAAGGCCGAGGAGCATTCTCACTCCGGCCGCGCCCAGTTCGTAGTGGGGTAGAGACACCGTGGAAAGTGGTGGCCGGAGGTGGGCGGCGATGACTTCCTGGTTGTCGAATCCCACGACTGCGATGTCGTCTGGTACGGCGAGCCCGCGCTCGCGCAGTCCGTCGTACAGCCCCATCGCCATTCGGTCGTTGTAGCAGTACACGGCCGTGACATCGCGTTTGAGGAGTTCCTCGGTCGCTCCGTACCCGCCTTCCTGATCTGGATAGGCTTCCAGGACCAGGCCCGCATCGAACGGAATGCCTTCGGCTTCAAGCGCTTCCTTGTAGCCCTGGAGTCGTCCGTCCTTTGCTGGGGCGGGGATGGTGGCATTGATGAACGCGATTCGGCGGTGACCGTGCCTCAGCAGGATTTCGGTAGCTGAACGTCCGCCTTGTATTTCATCCGGGACGACAGCCCGGGCGCCGGATTCCGCAGAAAAGCAGTTGACGAGGACGAAGTCCGATTCGCGGAGAGATGCCGGCACGTCCGTGGCTCGGTGAAACCAGGTCGAGTAAAGAATGCCGCGGACCTTGTACTCGAGCATCATCGCAATCGCGTCCGTCTCAAGTTCACGGTTGCCTTCGGTGTTGGCGATGAGAAGGGCGTAGCCGTGCTTCCAGGCCTCATCCTGGGCGCCGTGGATGATCTGGCCGGCGAAAGGGGTGGTGGCGATGGCGTCGGCGACCAGGCCGATGAATCGGGAACTGCCGCTGACCAGGGTTTGCGCCATGGCATTTGGCCGGTAACCCAGGTCCCGGATCGCGTCCCGCACCCGCTTGCGGGTCTCGTCGGAAATCCGCGCGGCCTTCTTCTTGTTCACGACCAGAGAAACGGTGGCAGTGGAGACACCGGCGGCCTCGGCAACTTGCCGGAGGGTGACGGGTTGAGGGCGTGGGGGACGTTCCAGCGGGGCAGCCGCCCCCGATGGCGTGACCGAATTATTCTCCTGCGAAATCATGTGCCCTCCGTCAGGAGTATATCCGTCTGTTCTTGCCGTCATCCTTTGCTCGCCCCGCTCTCAAGGCCTTGGATCATGGCCTTGTTGAGCACGAGGAAGACCAGCAGCAGCGGGGTGATGGTGACGCAGACGGCGGCGAACGTGGCTGTCCAGTCGGTCTTGCCCATGGCTCCGATGTAGTTTTGCAGGCCCAGCGGGATGGTCTTCAGTTCCTCGGAGAGGACGAAGGTGTTGGCGAAGATGAAGTCGTTCCAGATGAATATGCTGTTGACCAGCACGACCGTCACGACAGTGTTCACCGACAGGGGCAGGGTGATGAGTCCGAAGATGCGGTAGGGCCCTGCTCCGTCGAGCGAGGCCGCCTCGTACGTTTCCCGCGGGATGTACTCAAAGAAGGAGCAGAAGAGGTAAATCGACATCGGAAGGGCAAAGCCGGCCAGTGGGATGATCATCGACGGGTAGGTGTCAAGCAGGTTGATTGTGGAGTAATCGATGAACAGCGGTACGAGGGCAATCTGGACGGGCACGATGATGCCGATAAGGAACAGGCTGCGGATGAACTTGCTGAACCGGAAGCCCAGGACCTGGAGGGCGTAGGCGGCCATCATTCCCAGGAGCACAATCAGGACGTTCGCGCCCATCGTGACGACGAAACTGTTAAGGATGTTCATTCCGAGGTTGCCGGTCTCGAAAGCGCGGGCGTAGTTTTCGAACGTGATCGCCTTTGGGAGTGCGAAGGGGTCGCCGGCGGCGAAGTCGTGTTCGGTGCGCAGGCTGGTGATGAACAGCCAGGCCAGAGGGTAGACCTGCACGATGACGATAAGGGCGATGATCACCTTTGACAGCGTGCCGTGGAGGCTGGGCTTGCGTCGCCTGCGAACAGGAGGTGCGCTGTCGTCGGGCAAGACGGTGGTGGGCCGTGTGATCGGAGCTGCTGGCGCGGTCATGCGTCCGCCTTTCGTTTGAGCATGAAGAGGATGAGTCCTACGGCAACCAGGCACTCAACGACGATGAACACGGCGATAGTACTGGCGTAGCCGAAGTCGGTGCTCGTGAATGCCGTCTTGTACATATACGTGGTCAGCAACTCCGAGGACTGTCCGGGGCCGCCGTTCGTCATCAGGTACGGGATGTCGAATCCGCGCAGGCCGTAGGTTGTTGCCATGATCGTGGTGGTGATCCAGACGGGCATGATGTGCGGGAAGCGGATCTTGGTGAACAGTTGCCACCGTGACGCGCCGTCGAGGCGGGCGGCTTCCTCAAGTTCCTGCGGAACAGACAGCAACGCCGCGTAGATGATGAGCATGTAAAGGCCGGTGAAGCGCCAGCCCTCGGGCGCCGACACTGCGGCGAGAACGGTATGGATGTCCGAGAGCCAGGGACGTTCAAGGGCGCCGAGCCCGATCCAGTGCAGGAGCTGGTTGAGAAGGCCGACCGGTTCGATCGAGTAGATGCGCACGAACAGGAACGCGATTGCCACAGTTGAGATCACTGCCGGCAGGAGGTAGAGAGTTTTGATGAGCTCGCGGCCGCGGCGCATGGAGGTGAGGAGGCTGGCCACGAGCAGGGCGCCGCCGAGCTGCAGGACCAGGCAGATGGCGAGATATCCGAGGGCGTTGAAGAAGGAGCGCCAGAAGATGTCGTCTCCGGTGAGCATCCGCACATAGTTGGCGAGCCCCACGAACTCCATGTCGCTGATGCCGTTCCAGGAGAAAAAGCTAAGGAACAGCGACTGAATGATGGGGAACAGCACCGCGACGCCATAAAGCAGCAGGGGTGGGAGCAGGAAGACCAGGACAGAGAGTCGTGACCTATTGGGAAGCATGGCTAGGCCTTTCGGGTGGGGGCCGTAGCCCCCACCGCTGTGATTACTTGAAGAACTTCGGGGCGTTTTGCGCGATGGTGCTGTCCATCGTGCTGGTGAACTGTTCGGGCGTGATATTGCCCTGGACCAGGAGCACGAGCTCCTGCTGCAGCCTGCCGTTGGTTGTGGGGTCGAGCTGGGTGTCCCACGGCATGGCCTGCTTGTCCCCGAGGTCGTTGGCCATGTCCAGGGCCTTCTTGTACAGGGGGGTTGCGTTGGCCGGCACGGCTGTCTCTACGTTTGTAGTCGGCGAAAGTGCACCGGTGGCCGCGTATTCGGACGGGTACTTCTCCAGCGCGAACTTCAAAAAGTCGCTCACGAGCGGGTCGTAAGTCTTGGAATTGACTGCCATGCCGATGCCGGACGGGGAGACGAATTCGTTGGCTGCAGTGACTGATCCTTCAGTGGTCGGGAGGGTGAAGAAGTCGATGTCATCTCGCACTGAAGGGTTCAGCTTGTCTGTAGCCAGGCTGGGCAGTTCCCAAGTGCCGATGTTGTACATCGCTGCCTGCCCGGAGGTGAACTGGTTCTGGGCGTCGGAGTAGCCCTGTGAGGAGAATCCGTCCTGGAAGCACTTGGCCTTCCCGAGCGAAGCCAGCCACTCGACGGTCTTCTGGCCTGCGGGATCAGAGAACTTCGCTTCGCCCTTTTTGAGCTTCTGGATGAAATCCGGTCCGGCGTCACGGAACGGCTGGTAGGCGACATACCGCTCCAGAGGCCACTGGTCCTGCCCGTCGATGGCGATCGGTGTGATTCCGGCATTGCGCAGGGCAGTGCACATGGCGGGGAGGTCGTCGAGGGACTTCGGGGCGGACACTCCCGCCTTCTGCAGCAGGGCCTTGTTGTACCAGATGAATTCCAGCTCGAACTGGAATGGAATCATGTTCAGGGACCCGTCGTCGAAGCGCTGGTAGTCCAGCGCGCTGGGCCGGTAGCTGTCGTAGACGCCAAGGGATTTGAGCAGCTTTTCAGCGTCGACCATCTTGCCCTGTTTGGCCAGCTGCTGGGCGAAGGGTGTGGCATCGGTATCGAAGAGCTCGGGAAGCTTGTTCGCGGCGGCCAGGGTCTCAAGCTTCTGGATGTAGGAGGGCCTGTCCGGGGTGGTGATCAGGTTGAGTGAGAAGCCCGGGTGGTCCTTGGCATAGTCGTCCGCGATTTTCTTCATGATGTTGATGACGGCGCCGTCGGCGGGCCGGGACAGCAGCCACGAAATCTCGCGGGGCTTGACTTCCCCGGTGGGACTGACGTTGGAAGGGTCACTGGCTCCTCCGCTGCCGCATCCGGCCAGAGCGAGGGCTGCGGCCGCTGCCACGGCGGCTGTTCGGAATAGCTTCTTCATGGGATAAATCTCCTTTGATTCGAGCCGAAAGTGGTGTGGGTGTTTAGGTGTCTGTGCGCTTACGTATGTGAAGTTCGGTAAGAGTTGCGGACCCCTCCCCGGCGAAGACCCCGATCCGCCCCGCCGGCAGGTCGTAGATCCTGGTGCTGAGAGCGACCTGCCGATCCAAAACGGCGACGCACAGGTCCCCGTCAACGACGAGTTCGAGGGTGTGCTCTCCTGGAAGCAGGTCGCAGGGGCGCTCCAGTTCGATGTCGAACGGAATGTCCCCGGAGACATGCCATTGTGCGTTACCGGTGACTTTCCGCGGCCACCGGTCGAACACCATGCGGCCGCGCTTTGGTTCGAGGCGGAGAACGTAGGACTGGTCCCCGTCCTGGCTTGAGCGCAGCAACAGACCGCATTCCGTGGTGTTGGGGCCGATGTCGAGTATTGCCGAGGCGTAGAACTGGCCGGGCAGTTCTTCGTCGGAGACGATGGCGGTGTACCCGTCCGGTACGTCCAGTCGTGTCGGCAGCTCGCTTGCCAGGGATACGGGGACGTCCTCCCAGAAGCTGTCAACGAGTTCGTCGGCCAAGGCGAATCCCAGGGTTCCGTCGGGGTTTTGCCGGGCTTCCAGGACCGACATCGTGCCGGCCCACTGCCAGGGCCCGTCATCGGTGTTGCCTTCTTTGCTGGCGATCCAGCCGAAAAAGAAGCGGCGTCCGTCGCGTTCGGCGGTCTTGGAGGCGTAGAAGGCGCGGCCGTCGATGCTGTCCAGGGTCGGTACGCTCCAGGGGCCGTCGGGGCTCTTGGCCATGCGGTACCGGGTAGTGAAGGATTCGGAGAACTCCGAGTAGACCATGTACCACCAATCGCCCCATGAGAAGACGTCCGGGCATTCATGGGTGACGTAGCGGCGCGGGTCCCAGAACGGTTCGGTGTGCTGCCAGGTCACCAAGTCGTTGGAGACGCACTGGGCTATGACACCGCGCCGACGTTCCGGCCCGGTGGAGTGCCGGGCCGCCAGCAGCATCCGCCACTGGCCCGCGGCCTCGTCCCGGAAGACGAAGGGATCCCGCCAGTCGCCGGACTCGTAGCCGTCCGGGGCGCCGAAGGTGAGTTCCGGGTGCTTCACCCAGGTCTGCATGCCATCTGTGCTCGTGGCGTGCATGACGAGCTGAAGGGGCGCACCGTCCGGTCCAAGATTGCGCGGGTTTTGGCCTGTGTAGAACAGGTGGTGGATGCCGGTTTCATCGACGACGACGCTGCCCGTGTAGGCGTTGAAATCCAGGTCCGTTTCACTTCCGTGCCTTAGGGAAACGCCTTGGTCCTCAAACTGCGTGAGGTCTTTGGTGGTGACAAGGTTCCACGAGGTTCCCGGCTTCGGGTCTGCCCGGACCTCGTGAAGGTAGAAGAGCCAGAACTCCCCGTCCTTCTCGAAGGGGATGAGGTCTCCCACCCAACCGTCGGCGGGTTTGAAGAAAACTGAGCGATTCATCGGCGCTGACGTCCATTCTGCTTAAGCGTTTGATCATAAGTAATCTAACCTCCAGCCAGAGCTTGATCAAGCGTTTTAGCAAAATTGGATCGCTAATCTTTCGTTGACCCTGAAAACGGGAACAGGGTTATGGCGTGCTGGCTCTTCTGCCGATTCTGAGACCCGCCCAGAACGCTAGGACCAGCAGGCCGGTGACTGCTATTGCCAGGCCGATCTGCGTCCCCTGACTTACGAAGGCCACGCCGTTGTCCAAGAAGACCTGGTTGCTCAGCGGTGCGTAGGCGAACCAGCCTATGCTGGCATTCGCATTGCTCCAGGCGACGAGGCAACCCACCAGCACCGCGACGAGGCCCGACGGCGGGACCTCCCGCCGTCGTCCGCTGTTGGTTAGCGCCGAACGGCTTTCCAGGCGCCCAACAGCCTTCTATTTGACCCAGTCGGTGTCGCCGTACGGGCGGCCGCGGAAGTGGGCGCGAAGGTACTCCCCCACCACGGCCGCGCCCAGGTCCCCGGTCTCAGGTGCCACTACCCGGCCACCAATCCGGCGGGCCATCCGCTGGACGAACCGTTCCAGGCCGGGGTCGTTGCCGAGCCGGAAGAACGTGGCCTGGGTGCCGGCACGCCCCAGGCGGTCCAGTTCGGCAACGGTAACCCGGATGGTCTCCGGGTCCGGCGGGTAGTCGAACCAGGTCTCGCCGTCGGCCAGCAGGTGCGCGGTTGGTTCGCCGTCCGTCACCACCAAAAGGACCGGCTGCATCGACGGGTGCTTGCGGAAGAACCGGCCGGCCAGCAGCAAGCCGTGGTGCAGATTGGTTCCCTTGTCCCTGAAGGCCGGCAAGGCGGTGAGCTCGCCGATGTCCATGGTCTGCGCGTAGCGGCCGAACGTGATCAGCTGCAGCCGGTCGCCGCGGAAACGCGTTGAAATAAGGTGGTGCAGGGCGAGCGCGGTGCGTTTCATGGGCACCCAGCGTCCTTGGGCGGCCATCGAGAAGGACACGTCCACGAGCAGGACCACGGCTGCCTGGGTGCGCGCCTCCGTCTCAGCCACCTCGATGTCATCCGCGGCGAGGCGCAGTCCGCGGGCCGGATCGCCCCCGTCGGCAATCGTCCGGCGGATCGCGTTGGTGATGGTCCGAGTGACGTCCCAGGGCTCGGCGTCACCGAACTCCCACTGGCGGCTGGAGCCGGTCTGGTCCCCGGCCGCCCCGGCAACACGCGTGTCCCGGCGCCCCTGCCTGCTGGCAAGCTGCTTGGCGGTATCCCTCAGCAGCGACCTCCCGAGCCGCCGCATGGCCTGCGGCGACAACCGCAGATCCCCATCCGCCCCGCGGTGGAGGAAGCCGCCGTCGTGCATTGCCTTCTCGATTTCAGCGAGGGTGCGTGCCGTCACGGCGGCATCCTGCCCGAGCTGGCGGGCCAGGGCGTCGAGGTCCAGGTCGTCCAGACTGGACCCGTTGTACGACTGGGAGAGCTGTTCGGACAGCTCGTCAAGCTCGGCAAGGTCCTGCAGCACGCCGGTGCCGTCGCCGAGTCCGAGCCCTTCCTCCCCCTCGAAGCGTTCGGAGCCGCTCCAGTCCTCGCCGGGGCGCAAAGCTTGCAGGTTGGCATCGAGTTGGCCCAGCTGTGCCATAAGCTCGGGCGAGCCGAACGCCTGGGCGGAGAGGTTCATCAGCTCCTCTCGCTGCTCCCGGGACATGGACTGCAGCATCCGCTGGGCTGCTGCAGCGCGCTGGGCCAGGGCGTCGATCAGTTCCTCGACGGATTGTGGATTTTCGGGAAAGAACTGGCCGTGCTTGGCCATAAAGTCCTGGAAGTCCGCATCGGTGTCCTCGCCGCGCCGGTGTTTGTCGAGCAGCCCGTTGAGGTCCTGCAGCATCTCGCTGACGGCCGCGCGGTCCTCATCGGTGGCGTTCTCGAGTGCCTGCTTCATGCCGGCGAACCGCTGGTCCAGGACCTCGCGGCCCAGCAGGTCCTTGATCCGCTCGTAGGCTTCCCGCGCGGTGCTCGACTGCCAGTCATAGGAGGCCAGTTCGTTGACGGCCGCCGCCGTGGACCGGGGCAGGTTCTGCAGCTGCATCTCCCGGAAGGCGCGGTCGGTGTTGTCCATCATGGCGTCGCGGGCCAGCTGTTTGCGCTCCTCCAGCACCGCGGTGTCCAGCAGCTTCCGGACTTCGTTGAGGGTGCCGTCCAGCTTGTGCCGGCCCAGAAGGTCCTTGCGCCGCTGCTGGACGCGGCCGGCGAGGTCGTCGAGGCCTTCCCTGCTTCGGCCCCCGCGCCGCAGGAACTCCTGCAGGGCGTGCCGGGGCGAGTAGCCGGCCATCACGTCCTCGGCGACGGCGTCGAGGGCCTCCGCCAGGTCCACCGGCGGGGCGAGCGGGTCAGGTCCGCCCTTGTACCGGCTGTACCTGGACCGGTTGTGCACGCTCATGGGCCCTCCTCTAGCGTGGCTGAGCGGCTTGTTAGCCGTAAATCGTCGCCTCGTCGTCGGACTCCTTGGCGATCCGCCGGGCGAGGTAAAGGCCTTCCAATGCCAGTTCGACGGCGGCGGCCCGCTGCCCGTCGTTCGTCGCACCCAGGCGCTCACTGATTTCGTCGTAAAGGCCGGAGCCGTTGAGGGAGGGGAGGTTCTGCAGGAACTCCCGCGCGGTGACCAGTTCCCCGGTGGTCACTGTGGTGTGGCCGTCGAGCGCGGCCACGAGTTCCCCCATGTCGATGCCATGGAAGTGCGCCCGCACGGCCTCCGCGGTGGCCATACGCAGGAGATGGTCCAGGATGTCCTGTTCACGTCCTTCCTCACCGGACTCGAACTCAATCTTGCCCGCGAGGACTTCCACCGCCGCGTCCAGGTCGATGATCCGGGCCACGGCCTCGTCCTCGCCGCGCACACTGGCCCGGCGAAGGGCGGCCGCGGCGACGGTTTCGGCACCCGCAATGGCGAACCGCGCGGAAACCCCGGAGGTCTGGTTGATCGCCGGGGACTGCCGCAGCGCCCGGGTGTAGCGGGCCAGGATCTCCAGGATGACGGGCGGGACGCCGGCCACCAGCTGGCCCTCCTGCCGGATGACGGCCACCTCGTCGTCGAGCTCTATCGGGTAGTGGGTGCGGATCTCGGCGCCGAAGCGGTCCCGCAGTGGCGTGATGATCCGGCCGCGGTTCGTGTAATCCTCCGGGTTGGCGGACGCGACGACGAGAACGTCCAGCGGCAGCCGCAGCACATAGCCGCGGATCTGGATGTCGCGTTCCTCCATCACGTTGAGCATCGAGACCTGGATGCGCTCGGCGAGGTCGGGCAGCTCGTTGATGGCGATGATTCCGCGGTTGGAGCGCGGGACCAGGCCGTAGTGGATGGTTTCCGGGTCGCCGAGCCGGCGGCCCTCGGCCACCCGCATCGGGTCGATGTCGCCGATCAGGTCGGCGACGGAGGTATCCGGCGTCGCGAGCTTTTCGACGTACCGTTCGGAGCGGTGGCGCCACGCCACCCGCAGCCGGTCCCCCTCGGTGAGGACGCGCGCACGGGAGTGCTCCGTGATGGGTTCGTACGGGTGTTCGTTGAGTTCCGATTCCTCGATCACCGGCGACCACTCGTCCAGCAGCCCGGCCAGGGTGCGCAGCAGCCGGGTCTTGCCCTGCCCCCGTTCGCCGAGCAGGACGACGTCGTGCCCGGCCAGAAGGGCCCGCTCGAGCTGGGGCAGGACGGTCCGGCTGAAACCGTACATCCCGGGCCAGGGATCGCGGCCGGCCGCGAGCGCTGCAAGCAGGTTGTCGCGGATTTCGCGGCGCAGGTCCTTGTGCACGTGGCCGGAGGCACGCAGTTCACCAACAGTGAAGATATCGGGGCGATCACTCACTCCTCTACGGTAGACCTCGCGCGGGGCCATGGCACCCCCTAGCGCTCCGCGACTTCCCCATCCCTCGCAAGCTCGGGCGGGGACCCCTGCCGCTACGCTTAGATTCTGATGACTGCAGCCATGACGCCGGCGTCGCCGGCTCCACCATCGGGGCCGCCGCCGGGTCCGCCGGGAACGCTCCTCCTTTTGGTGCGCCATGGGCAGACGCCGACGACCGGCAGGGTGCTGCCGGGGCGGGCACCGGGGCTGCATCTTTCAGACCACGGCCGCGCCCAGGCTGACCGGGTCGCGGAGCGCCTCGCGGACCTTCCGGTCGACGCCGTCTATTCCTCGCCGCTGGAGCGCGCCTGCGAGACGGCGGACCCGACGGCGGCCCGGACAGGACAGGACGTGAAGCACGACGACGGGCTGCTGGAATGCGATTTCGGCGACTGGACGGGGGCTGCCCTGGCGGACGTAGCCGCCCTGCCGGAGTGGCAGACGGTCCAGCACAGCCCGTCGACCTTCCGTTTCCCGAATGGTGAGAGTTTCACGGAAATGCAGGCGCGGATTGTCGGATCGCTGGAGGCACTGCGAGCCGCCCACGTTGGGGGCGTGGTGGTGTGTTTCTCCCACGCCGATCCCATCAAGGCCGCCGTCGCCCACGCCCTGGGCACGCCCCTGGACCTCTTCCAGCGGATCGTCATCAGCCCGGCTTCGGTGTCGGCCATCTCGTTCGTGGAGGGTCAGGGGCCCGCCGTGCTGATGGTGAATTCGACGTCGGAACCGCTGAGCGGGCTGAGGGGAAAGTGAGTGGGGACTTACGGTGGCACAGCCGGTGAAACGGGGCCGACGGTGTCCGGCCGGGAGCTGACGCTGCTCACGCAGGGCAGCGTCGAGCTGATCGGGCGCATCCCGCGCAGCAGCAACGAGACGTTCCTCGTCGAGGTCTCCCGGGCGGACGACGCCGCGTACGCGGTCTACAAGCCCGAGGCCGGGGAACGGCCCCTGTCCGACTTCGAGCCAGGCCTCTACCGGCGGGAGCGCGCAGCCTACCTGCTCAGCGAGTCGCTGGGGTGGGGCCTTGTGCCGCCGACGGTGATCCGGGAGGAGGCTCCGTTGGGGGTCGGTTCACTGCAGTGGTTCATCGAGTGCGACTTCCAAGAGCATTACTTCACCCTGTTCGCTGGCGCCCCCGAGACCCATCGCGTGCTGGCCTGCATCGCCCTGTTCGACTACGTCACCAACAACACCGACCGCAAAAGCGGGCACGTGCTGCGCGGCGATGACGGCCGGGTGTGGGGCATCGACCACGGGCTGTGCTTCTCGGCAGCTTTCAAACTGCGCACCGTCATTTGGGATTTCGCCGGTGAATCCATCCCGGACGCCTTGCTTGAGGACATCGCTCCGCTGGCAGACGCCGCGCCTCCCGAGGTGGCCGGGCTCCTCGACGTCGAAGAGGTCACCGCTTTGCAGCGCCGCGTGCAGCGCCTGCTCCGCGCAGGGGTGCTGCCGGTTGACCGCACCGGCATGCGCTACCCGTGGCCGCTCGTATAGAGCGCGCTTCTAGGCCGCCTTGGGCGTTTCACGCAGGCTTGCCTGGCACTCAGCCGCGCGGCCGGCGACGTCGCCATGGACGGCATAAGTAATTGCCTCGACAACAGCGATTTGGCCAGTTGTGTCGGGGACGCCGGGAAACTGCACCTGCGGCGCCTCCACGGCCACCGGCGACTCCTGCGTGGCCCGCATGCGAAGAATCGCGATGGCGGAAATAAGGCACCAGGCAATGTTCGTAACCACTGAGGGCCACGCTTGGTGGACCGCACCATTGATGATGAAGGCACACGCACCGATGAGGTTGGCCACCTGGAAGCGCTTGCCGGCCTTCCACCAACCCATGGAGACAGACAGGTATGCCGACAGGATCAGAACTGCCCCCGACCAACCCGCGATTTCCCACAGCAGTTCCATGATGTCCTTTCAGAAGTTGCGCCCTGCTGCCATCCGCTGGGCGGAGTGTAGATCGCGGGCTGTGTGTGTGTTTTGGAAGGCCCGGATGTCCCCGTAGCCTGTCGTTTCAACAGTAATTATGAGTACGACGCACCTTTAGAGCAATTGCATTCCACTGAAGGCATGGTTTAGAACTACTTAACATGGATATCGATCCGCGCAGGCTGCGCGTTCTTCTTGCGATTGCCCGCACGGGCGGGGTGCTCGCCGCGGCTGACGAGCTGGGAATTACGGCCTCAGCCGTGTCACAGCAGCTCAACAAATTGGAAGAGGAGACGGGCCACGCTTTGGTAGTGCGCACACCCAAAGGCTCAGTTTTGACACCCGCAGGCCTGGCAGTAGCGGAAGCCGGGGAGGAGATTGAACGTGCACTCAGCGTTGCTCGCGCCCGTATCGAGGGCGGGGCCAAAATTGCAGGAGTCGTGCGCGTGGGCGGATTCACCAGCTTTGTTCGGACGGTGGTGATCCCGCGCCTGCCCGAGTGGCGCACCCAGTACCCGCAATTGCAGATCCGGATCGTCGAGGATGATTTTCCGGCACTGATGCGCCTGCTCCGCCAGCGCCAGCTCGACGCCGTCGTGGTCGAGCTCGATTCGACGACGGCCGCGCAGCGTTCGCTCTCCGCCGGAATGACCGAGGAACCACTGCTTGACGAGCCTTGGAAGCTGGTGGTTCCCTCGGGTGCCCTGCTCACCACCGAGAACATCGACCTTGCCCGGCTGCCACTTCCGTGGCTGGGCGTCGAGCCCACAGCCGCCAACGCTGCGGTGCTCGGCCGGCTCCGTCAGTCAACGGGTGCCCAGATGGATACTGCTCACCAGTACCAGGAAACGTTGACCGCTCTCGCGCTCGTCGCCGCAGGCGAGGGTATTGCGATCGTTCCCACCTTGGCGTTGAGCGGCGTCAGCCATGACGGGGTGGATGTCCTGGACGTCCCCGGGCTCGGAACCCGACGCATCGTCCTGCGTCGGTTCGACCGGCGGCGGTCAGCCAGCATGCCGGTGGACACAGTCGCGCGCCTTCTACGGGAATCGGCTGCGGCGTTCGACACGCGCTCGGCGTCCTGAACGGCCGTGTTCGGGAGGAGACCTAACCGTCCAGGCGCACGCCGCGCAGCAGCACCAGCGTCCCGCCCACCACCACTGCCGATGCCAGGAAAACTCCTCCTGCACCGAGCCCTGCCGCGACGACGCCGATGGCGCTGGGCAGGACCACCTGGCCTACCCTGTTGCCGGCCAGCCGCAGGGCCAGCGCCCGGCCGCGCTGCCCCGCCGGAGCCTGCGCTGAAAGCCAGGACATGGTGAGGGGCTGGCCGATCCCGAGCCCCAAACCCAGCACAGCCATGACCACAAACAGCAGCCAGGCCGGCATGGGAATTGCGGCCGCGGACAGGGCTGCTGTGGACAACGCCAGGCTGAGCACCAGCAACCGCATGCGCCCCAGCTTCCGGGCCATCTGGCCCAACAAGAGCCGGGAAACCATGGAAAACACGGCGCGGGTGGTGAGCATCAGACCCACCGTCGCCGCAGTCAGCCCGCGCTCGGAGCCGAGCGCCGGGAGGTAGACCATGGTCAGGTCCACTACGGCCAGCACGGTGGCACTGGTGGCCAAAGCGCGTGCCACGCCGGGTGTCTTCAGCAGCGAAACGACACCGCCTTTGCCGCCATTACCGTCGCCCACAACCGCTTTCCGTTTGCCGCCACTGACTTTGGCCGAGACGCCGAAAGTGGTCACGAAAAGCACCAGGCTCATGCAGGCGGAGAGGAAGAAGATCGCCTGGGTGTCGGGGCGGACCGACGCGCCTCCCACCAGGGAAATCGCCAACGGCCCCAGGGCCTGTCCGAGCGATGCCGCGAAGGTCAGGTAGCCGAAGGCAGAGTCCATCCTGGAGGAGGCAGCGTTGTTGGCCACCACCGCCTGCTGCCCCACCACGCAGGCAAGCTGGCCGGCACCGAGGAACGCGGTTCCGATCACCAGGGACACGATCGACGATCCCCACAGCAGCAGGAAAACCGAGCAGGCAAGAACGACGCCGGACCCGATCGCCATCAGCCGGCGCTCACCCAGGCGGTCCACCAGTCCGCCCGTGGGGACGGCGAGCAACAGGGGAAAGACGGCGTAGCTGGCGGCGAGGAGACCCAGTGCGAAGCCGGGAACGTCCAGTTCGAGCGCCCGGTAGGTGGCAGCCGGACGGACCAGGAAGGTTACTGCCTGGATCAGGGCGGAATGCGTGAGGAGCGCTGCGACCGAGCGGCGTCCGAGTTCACCAATCATGAGGTGACGAGGTTGCTGCCCGTGATGGCACGCACCGCCGCGTCCCGGGCCCCCATGACGTGGTCGAAGGCGAGCTTGGCGGCTTTTTCGGGCTTGCCGGCAGCCACGGCATCCACCAGGATCCGGTGCTGTGCCAGGGCCTGGTCCCGCCGTTCCTGCGTGCTGTTGGTGAAGTGGCGGTACCGCTCCATCTGGCTGGAGATCTGGTCATGGAACCGCAGGGCCCAGGAATTCCCGGCAATCCCGGCGATTTTTGCGTGCAGGGCCATGCCCTGCTTCATCGCTTCGTCGGCAAACTGCACCAGGGCGGCGTTGCGCTCAAGGATTCCGTTGAGGGTTTCGATGTCCGCCGCCGTCGCCTTCACACAGGCCTGCCGCGCCATGAGCGATTCCATGGCCGCGCGCACCTCGTACAGCTCGGAAATTGCTGCCTCATCCAAGGCCGGCACCAGCACGCCCCCGGTGGGTTGCTGTTCCAGCAGATTCTCCGAAATGAGCCGTCGGATGGCCTCGCGCAGCGGCGTACGGCTCACCTGCAGGGCCTCGGCCATCGCCGGTTCGTAGATGCGTGCCCCGGGCTTCAGCTCAAGGCTCAGGATCTGCCGCTTCAGTTCCTTGTAGACGACATGTGCCCCGGTGTTCCGGGACGGTGAATCTGCCATGTGATGACCTCCGGCTCCATCATACTTGTATACATCTATACAAGTACACGAGCGCGCGCTTGGAGTCACTGCATCGACGTCGCCACTGGCCGCCCCCGGAAGATCCGCGGTACAAACCGGTTCTAGTCGAAATCCCCTGATGGAATGGACGACGGCGGGACGTCCCGCCGTCGTCCGCCGTGGTCATGCGGCGCCCCCGAAAGTGCGCTCGGTGCAGGTTTAGCAATAGTCTGGCCAGATGGGGACCAATGCCGTGAACTCCGGCGAACAGATGGACAGGCAGTCGCGCATTCTCGAGGCTGCGCTGGACCTGCTGTCCCGCCATGGGATTTCGGGTGTGAGCATGCGGGCCGTGGCCCGCGAAGCCGGCGTTGCGCTCGGTCTGGTGAACTACTACTACGACGACAAGACGAGCCTGATACGGGCCGCCCTGCGCCGGGTCGACGAGCACGACCTTTTGCTGGTGGCGTCCGACCCGACGTCGGACCCGCAGGAGCAGCTGCGCAAGGCCCTGCGGCGAGTGGCGGCCGCCGACCTGCTGACCACCCGTTACCTGTCCCTGCGCCTGCACCTCTGGGCCCTCGCCCGGGCGGACGAGGGCTACGCGCAGATCAATGCCGAGGCTTTCGACCGCTATCTCGACGGCCTTGCCGCGCTGGTTTCCAACGCCCAGCCCGCTCTTTCGTGGGAGGCCTGCCGGGGGCGGGCGGCGGACATTGTTGTCATCCAAAACGGCATGTGGCTGACGGCGCTTCTCGGCATTGACGAGGCCTCCATCCAGCGAAGCATCGCCCGCACGGAGCAAATCGCCTTCGCTCCACTTCAGGACCACACCGCCCAGGACCAGGGGCTGCACTAGCCCTCAACCGCCGGCACCGGGCAAGTGAAGCACCCCCCGTAGCATTGAACGAGTGTTCAAAAAAGTATTGAACACTCGTTCAATCTGCGTTACTGTCCTTCGTATGACTTACGCCACATCAGCCCATGACGTCGTTCGAATCGCGAAAACCGGGACAGCATCCACCCTGTTCATCAACGGTGCCTGGGAGCCAGCCTCCTCCGGCGCTGTGCGCGCAATCCGCAACCCCGCCGACGGTGAGCTGGTGGCCACCGTGTCCGAGGCCGGTCGGGAGGACGCCGAACGCGCCATTGCCGCAGCCCGTGCAGCTTTCGACTCCGGCGCCTGGTCCTCCGTCCCGGCACCTGAGCGCGGCACCTTCCTGCTCAAGGTCGCCGCCGGGCTGCGCGAACGCCGGGAAAAGTTCGCCCGCGCAGAGTCGCTGGACACCGGCAAGCGCATGGTCGAAAGCCGGATCGACGTGGACGACATTGCCGCCTGCTTCGAGTACTTCGGCAGGCTCGCCGGGCAGCAGGCGGGCCGTATGGTCGACGCCGGGAACGCCGCCGTCGTCAGCAAAATCGTCTATGAACCCGTGGGCGTCTGCGGCCTGATCACCCCGTGGAACTACCCCTTGCTCCAGGCGGCATGGAAGATCGCGCCCGCACTGGCCGCCGGCTGCACCTTCGTCCTCAAGCCCTCCGAGCTGACCCCGTCAACAGCCATCCTGGCCATGCAGCTGCTGCAGGACCTCGGCCTGCCGGACGGCGTCGCCAACCTCGTGACCGGGGCCGGCGCTGAGGCGGGCGCACCGCTCTCCGAACATCCCGACGTCGACCTCGTCTCCTTCACCGGCGGCCTGGAAACGGGCAAGCGCATCGCGTCGGCCGCCGCCGGCACCGTCAAGAAGGTGGCGCTGGAGCTTGGCGGCAAGAACCCCAACGTGGTGTTCGCGGACGCGGACTTCGACGCCGCTGTCGACAACGCCCTGAACGGCGCCTTCGTCCACTCCGGGCAGGTCTGCTCCGCCGGGGCACGGCTGGTGGTGGAGGAATCCATCGCCGAACGCTTCGTCGACGAACTGGTCCGCCGCGCGCAGGGCATCCGACTGGGCGGGCCCTTTGACGACGACGCCGAAACCGGGCCGCTGATTTCCGCGGCCCACCGCGACAAAGTCCACGCCTATGTCCAGCGCGGCATCCAGGAGGGTGCGCGGCTGCGGACCGGCGGGGCGGCGCCGCAAGGAGAAAAGTACGACGGCGGGTTCTACTACCAGCCGACCATCCTGGACCGCGTCCAGCGGGGAATGTCGGTGGTGGTGGACGAGGCGTTCGGCCCGGTGGTCACCGTGGAAACGTTCCGCACCGAGGACGAAGCGGTGGCCACCGCCAACGACACCGTCTACGGTTTGGCCGGCGCGGTCTGGACGCAGGATGCCGGCAAGGCGCAGCGCGTGGCATCGCGGCTGCGGCACGGCACCATCTGGATCAACGATTACCACCCCTACCTCCCCCAGGCCGAGTGGGGCGGCTTCGGCCAGTCCGGCGTTGGCCGCGAGCTGGGCCCCACGGGCCTGGCCGAATACCAGGAAGCCAAGCACATCTACCAGAACACCAGCCCGCAGGTAACCGGCTGGTTTGCTGACCACAGCAAGGAGAACTAGATGCATTACGACAACATCGAGGACCTCACGGACCGCGGGTTCGACTACGTCGTCATCGGCGGCGGATCCGCGGGTGCCGCCGTTGCGGCCCGGCTGAGCGAGGATCCAGACGTGACCGTGGCCCTCGTGGAGGCCGGCCCGGATGACCGCAACCTGCCCGAGATCCTGCAGCTGGACCGATGGATGGAGCTGCTCGAATCCGGCTACGACTGGGACTACCCGGTGGAACCGCAGGAAAACGGCAACTCATTTATGCGCCACGCCCGCGCCAAGGTGATGGGCGGCTGCTCGAGCCACAACTCCTGCATCGCCTTCTGGGCACCCCGCGAGGACATCGACGAGTGGGAATCCACGTACGGCGCCACCGGCTGGAACGCCGACGCCGCCTGGCCGCTCTACAAGCGGCTGGAAACCAATGAGGATGCAGGGCCGGACGCGCCGCACCACGGTGACTCAGGCCCGGTGCACCTGATGAACGTGCCCCCGGTGGATCCTGCCGGCGTCGCACTCCTGGACGCCTGCGAACAGACGGGCATTCCCCGTGCGAAGTTCAACACCGGCACCACCGTGATCAACGGCGCCAACTTCTTCCAGATCAACCGCCGCGCGGACGGCACCCGGGCCTCCAGCTCGGTCTCCTACATCCACCCGATCATCGACCGCGAAAACTTCACCCTGTTGACTGGCCTCCGCGCCCGCCAGCTGGTGTTCGACGCCGACAAGCGCTGCACCGGCGTGGACGTGGTGGACTCCGCATTCGGCCGGACCCACCGGCTCTCCGCGCGCCGCGAGGTCATCCTGTCCACCGGCGCCATCGACTCCCCCAAGCTGCTCATGCTCTCCGGCATCGGCCCGGCAGCCCACCTCGCTGCGCACGGCATCGAGGTCCTGGTGGACTCCCCCGGCGTGGGCGAGAACCTGCAGGACCACCCCGAAGGCGTGGTCCAGTTCGAGGCCAGGCAGCCCATGGTGCAGACCTCCACCCAGTGGTGGGAGATCGGCATCTTCACCCCCACCGAGGACGGCCTGGACCGCCCGGACCTGATGATGCACTACGGTTCCGTCCCGTTCGACATGAACACCCTGCGGCACGGGTACCCCACCACCGAGAACGGCTTTTCCCTCACCCCGAACGTCACGCACGCCCGCTCCCGAGGCACCGTCAGGCTGCGCAGCCGCGATTTCCGCGACAAGCCCCTGGTGGATCCGCGCTACTTCACGGATCCCGAAGGCCACGACATGCGGGTCATGGTGGCCGGCATCCGCAAGGCCCGCGAAATCGCCGCCCAGCCCGCCATGGCCGAATGGACCGGCCGCGAGCTCTCGCCGGGCGTCGAGGCGCAGACGGACGAGGAGCTGCGGGACTACATCCGCAAAACCCACAACACGGTGTACCACCCGGTGGGCACGGTCCGGCTGGGTCCGGCCGACGACGTAATGTCACCGCTGGATCCCGAGCTGCGGGTCAAGGGCGTCACCGGCCTGCGTGTGGCGGATGCCTCCGTGATGCCTGAACACGTCACCGTCAACCCCAACATCACCGTCATGATGATCGGCGAGCGCTGCGCCGATCTCATCTGCGCCGGCCACACCGGCGGCGCTGCAAAGATCGGCACTTCGAGGAACGAGGAGGAGCTCAGCCCGTCCTTCGCCTGAGAGGCAAGTTCCGGAGGCTATTGATTTCGCCCGCGTCCAATGGCGGCCGCGGGGTGCATCGAGCGTACTTTTCTGACATAGGAGTTCACATTTTGGAACCCAGCAAGAGTATTGATTCAAGCGGCATGGACGAATTTGGCTATACCCAGACCCTGGACCGGAGCATCGGCAAGTTTGCCAGCTTCGCCGCGGGCGTCAGCTACATCTCCATCCTCACCGGCGTCTTCCAACTGTTCTACTTTGGTTTTTCCATGGCCGGCCCGGCGTACGCCTGGTCCTGGCCCATCGTGTTCGTCGGCCAGCTGATGGTGGCGCTGTGCTTTGCCGAGCTGGCCGGCCGCTACCCCGTGGCGGGCTCGGTCTACAACTGGGCCAAGCGGCTCGCGTCGGGGACCACGTCCTGGCTGGCGGGCTGGCTGCTTCTGCTCTCCTCCATCATGGCGCTGGGGTCCGTGGCACTGGCCCTGCAGCTCACCCTGCCGCAGCTCTGGTCCGGCTTCCAGTTCGTCGGTGACGGCACAGGCCCCTACGACTTCGCCATGAACGGCGTGGTGCTGGCCACCATCATGATCACCATCTCCACCCTCATCAACGCATTCGGCGTGAAGCTGATGACCAGGATCAACAGCATCGGCGTCTTTGTGGAGCTGACCGCTGCCGTCCTGCTGATCCTCGCACTGGGCTGGCATGTGGTGCGGGGCCCGGAGGTCTTCTTCGACACCGCCGGCTTCGGCGAAGGGCACGACCTCGGCTTCTTCGGCGTCTTCCTGATCGGCGCCATGGCGTCCGGCTACGTTATGTACGGCTTCGACACCGCCAGTTCGCTCGGGGAGGAAACGAAGGACCCCAAGCGCACGGCCCCCAAGGCTATCCTGCGCGCCGTCACGGCCTCGTTCCTGCTGGGCGGGCTGATCCTGCTCTTCGGCATCCTTGCCGCACCGGACCTGACCGACCCCCAGGTGGGAGCTGCCGACGGCGGCCTCCAGTACATCGTGCTCTCCGTCCTCGGCGGGCCTTTCGGCAAGGCCTTCCTGGCATGCATCGTGGTGGCCGTGGTGGTGTGCACCCTGGCTGTCCACGCCGCCGCGATCCGCATGATGTTCGCCATGGCCCGGGACAACAACCTGCCGTTCAGCCGGCAGCTCAGCAAGGTGGACCCGGTCCGGAGGACCCCCAAGATCGCCGCGATCGTGATCGGCGTCATGGCCGTCATCCCGCTGCTGGTCAACGTCATGCAGCCGGCCATCTTCACCATCCTGTCCAGCATCAGCATCGTCCTGATCTACCTGTCCTACCTCCTGGTCACAGTTCCCCTGCTGCGCAAGCGGCTGCTGAAGAAGTGGCCGCTGGCGGATGACGACACCGAGCCGGGCTTCTCCCTGGGCAAGTGGGGCATGCCGGTCAACATCCTCGCAGTGCTGTGGGGCGGTGCCATGACGCTCAACCTGGTCTGGCCCCGGCCTGAGATCTACAACTCCGTGCCGCCATTCGAGTGGTACCTGCAGTGGGGAGGCGTCCTCTTCGTGGGGGCCGTGATCATTGGCGGGACCCTGCTCTACCGCCTGAAGATCCGCCACCAGACCGGCGTGCTGGCCGAGCACGCCGCGGCAGTCGCAGCACATCCGTCGTCGCGTGCCGCGCAGTACGAAGCCCCGGAGGATGCGCTGGTGGCGGCGTCGGAAGCTAAATAACGCCCCAGGAAGGGTCGACGGCGGCACTCACCTGAGCGCCGCCGTCGGCCCTTTTGCGTCAGTGGCCCCTCGCATATGAGTGAACCAACGTCACACAACGCGACAGCATCCTGATCAGGGCACGCGACGTCCTACCCTTGACTCGTGACTTTGACTAAGATCCGCACCGCCGCCGCGAGCTCCCTCGCCGCCGCCGGTCTCCTGTTTACCCTCGCCGCCTGTTCCACGCCGGCCGCCACCCAGCCAACCACCTCTGCACCGGCCTCCCCGGCAACGGCTTCCGCCAGCACCGCCTCCGGGCCCTGCGCCGGCGTGAAGGTCATCGTCGATTCGGGCTCCCTGAAGCAGGCTGCCGCCGATACCTCCGTTTGCGTGCCCGTGGACGGGCCCACGCTTGCATCCAAGGTGCTCGACGAGGCAAAGGTGAAAACCGAGGGCACTCCCGACTATCCCAAGGAGCTGGCGTGCCGCGTGAACGGCGTGCCCGCCGCGGACTTCGACATCACCCACAAGGGCGGAACATACCGGGAAGAATGCAGCAAGATGCCCGCCGCCTTCGCCTACTGGGCACTCTGGGTCAAGCCGGCCTCCGGTGACTGGGCATACGCCCAGGAAGGCCTCGCCACCCTGAAGCTGAACCCCGGAGAGAGCGTGGAACTGCTCTTCACGGTCGACGGCGCACCGGCCGCACCCGCGGCATGACCTTTCGACCCGCGCCGCTACGCGCAGGGGCGGCTCTCGCCGCCATATTCATCGCGGCGCGGGTCATCTACCGCATCCTTTTCAACGGGGCGGACCTTGGCGGACCGGTTCTGCTCAACCTGCCGGCGGTGCCGCTGCCTGCCCCGTACGCCCACGTGGTCCTTCTCGGCCCGGTCACGGCGCCCGGGCTGTGGACGGCGGTCCTGTCCGCCCTGCCGATTGCCGGGATGATCCTCGGTTTCGGCCTGCTCAACGCGTTTGTGGACGTGGCGCGCGGCTTCGTTCACCTGGCCCGCGGCGGCCCGATGCAGGGCCTGGCCAGGACGCTTGTGGTGGCCTGGGCGGCACTTCCGGCGCTCGCGGACGCCGTGACCTCCGTACGCCTGGCCTTTCGGTTGCGGGGCGAACGGTTCGGGCCCCGCGCCCTGGTGCCCGTGCTCGAGCGCACCCTTGAACACGCGGGCCGCGTTGCCGCAGCCCTGGAGCTGCGCGGCTTCGGGAGCCGGGCAGCACACCAGCCCGGCCAGGGTACCGAAGCGCCGGTCCTCGTCCGGGACGCAGAATTCCGCATCGGTGACGCGCGGGTGCGCGCCGCAGGGTTCACGCCGTCGAGCGGGTCCATAACGGTCATCACCGGGCCCACGGGCTCCGGCAAGTCCACCATCCTGCGGGGTATCGCCGGCCTCCTCTCACACGTTGACGGGGGAGAAATTTCCGGCACCGTGCGCGTCGCCGGAGCGGACCGCGCCACCACGCCGCCGCGCGATACCGCCCGCCTCATCGGCGTCGTACTGCAGAATCCCCGTGCCGCCTTCGCCTCCACCCGGGTCCGGGACGAAATCTCGCTCGCACTGGAGCTGCGCGGCATGGCATCCGGTACCGCCAAGGCCCGGGTGCTGGAGGTCGCGGAGCATATCGGAGTGTCGGCGCTGCTGGACCGGAATATCAGCACCCTCTCGGCAGGTGAGGCGACGCTCGTTGCCATCGCCGCCGCGGTGGTGGAGCATCCGGCCCTGCTCCTGGTTGATGAGCCCTTGGCCGACCTGGACACCGCAGCACGCTGGCACGTCATCGCTGTTCTCAACGCCCTCGCCCGCGACGACGGTGTCTGCGTCATCGTGGCGGAGCACCGGGCGCAGCCGCTCGTACCGGTTGCTGACGCGTGGTGGACCATCGACGGCGACGCCCTTGTGCCGGGTGCCGCGCCGACCGCACCTTCGGCCCCTGCTGGTGCCCGTCCAACGCCGGCACAGCCAGCGGAGCCCGTGCCCGTTCTGACGGCGGCCAACCTCTCGGTGCACCGCAAGGGCACGCCGCTCGTGCGCGACGCATCCCTGACCCTGCACCGCGGAGAAGTGGTGGCCCTCGTGGGGCCGAACGGGGCAGGAAAGTCGTCCCTCCTGGTGGCGCTGGCCCTCGGTGAAGGAACGGTTGGTGAAGGAACGCCCGGTGAATACACGGTCGACGGCGGCCGCGTCGCCCTCGTCCCGGACGCCTCGGACGACCTCTTCACACGGGATACCGTCGCAGCAGAGCTCCGCGCGGCCGATCGGCGCCAGGCGCGCGCTCGTCGCTCAGGCCGGCGCCGCTCAAACCGGCATCGCCCGGGCAATGACCAGCTTCCCGCGGTGCCTGCGGCGTCACGCCTGGCCCGGTTGCGGGGAGACGTCCGGATTCCCATTGGACAGGAGCATCCCCGGGACCTCTCTGCCGGCGAGCGCAGGATCCTAGCCATCGCGCTGCAGACCATGGACAGCCCCCAGGTACTCCTGATCGATGAGCCCACCCGCGGACTCGATCCGGCTGCCCGCACAGCAGTCTCGGCGGCGCTGCGGGCGGCAGCGGACTCCGGCGCTGCGGTCCTTATCGCCACGCACGACCTCGACTTTGCCCACGGCCTCGGCGCCCGGATCCTCCCGATGCGTGACGGCGTCGCGCCTTCTTCCGTGCCAGCCAACACGCCGGAACCGCCCCCCGCGCTTTACCGGCACCGAAATGCCGGACCAAAACCAAGGGTCATCGACGAACAACCAGACACTCAAGCCGCGGCAAGACAGCGCCGCGTCCGGATGCCGCGGGGCGTCGAGCTCGCAATTCTCGCAGCTGCAAACCTTCTGGCTCTCGGCGCCTTCTGCTGGCCGCTGCTTGCCGCGGCCCTTCCGGAGGATGCCGCCGCGGCCCTCCCCTACGCGGCGCTGGCCATTGCGCCGCTCGCCGCCGTCGCCGTCGTCGTGTCCATGGACGGTTCGGTCCGCTCCGCGCACACGGTGGCGTTGCTCGGCGTCCTGGCCGCCGTAGGTTCCGCGGTGCGGGTGGCCAGCACCGGCGTCGGAGGCGTGGAGGCCGTCTTCATCCTGCTGATCCTGGCCGGCCGGGCCTTCGGTGCCCGTTTCGGCATGCTCCTCGGAGCCGCCACCATCGCCATCTCAAGCGCCTTATGGGGTGGCATCGGGCCCTGGACACCGTTCCAGATTTTCGCCTGCGCGTGGGTGGGTGCCGGGGCCGGCCTGCTCCCCCGCCGGGTGCGGGGCAAAGCCGAGCTGTGGATGCTGGGCGGCTACGGCGCCCTGGCGTCCTACCTGTTCGGCCTGCTGACCAATCTGTGGTTCTGGCCCTTCGCGGTCGGTGCCGGCACCGGCATCTCCTACGTTGCCGGCGCGCCGCTGGGCACCAACCTCAGCAGCTTCCTGCTCTACTCGCTGGTGACGTCGACGGCGGGCTGGGACACCCTGCGTGCCATTACCACCATCGTCGGAATCGCTTTGGTGGGGCGGGCCATACTCGCCGCGTTCCGGCGGGTGAAGCCGGTCTCCGGCGTGGGCGGGCAAGCCGGGCAGGCCCACGCCGCCCAGGCCAAGAACCAGCACCAACTCACACCTTGAAGTACTTCGCCTCCGGGTGGTGGAACACGAACGCGTCGGTGGACTGTTCGGGGTGCAGCATCAGCTCATCGCTCAGGACCACGCCCATCCGCTCGGGGTGCAGCAGTTCCACCACCTTGCGGCGGTCCTCCATGTCCGGGCACGCGGGGTAGCCGAGCGAGAACCGCGCACCGCGGTAGTCGAGCTTGAACAGGCCGGCCTTGTCCTTGGGCTCCTCGGCTGCGAAACCCAGCTCCGAGCGGATGCGTGCGTGCCAGAACTCCGCGAGCGCCTCGGTGAGCTGCATGACCAAGCCGTTGAGCTCGTAGTAGTCGCGGTAGTGGTCGCCAGCGAAGAGCTTGGCAGTCACCTGATCCACATTGCCGCCGGCGGTGACCAGCTGCACCGGCAGCACGTCGATCTGCCCCGATTCGCGCGAGCGCACGAAGTCGGCGAGGCACAGGTGCCGGTCGCGGCGCTGGCGGGGGAAGTCGAAACGCAGCCGCTCGGTGCCGAGCGGACCGCCTGATCCGCCGTCGGGGGCGAGCAGGCCCGCGGTGCCGAGGACGCCGTCGCGGTCCTCCCCGTGGTGCAGCACCACCACCTGTTCCCCCTCGGAGACCACCGGGAAGTAGCCGTACGCGACGGACGCGTCGAGCATTCCCTCGCCGAGGATACGGTCCATCCAGTACCGCAGGCGCGGCCGGCCCTCGCGTTCCACCAGTTCCTCGTAGGAGGCGCCGTCCTCGCCGCGGCCGGGCTTAAGCCCCCACTGCCCCATGAAGGTGGCGCGTTCGTCGAGGAAGGCACCGAAGTCGTGGAGCGAGACGCCGCGCACGATGCGGGTGCCCCAGAACGGCGGCGAAGGCACGCGGTTGTCGGCGGCGACGTCGGAACGGCCGGGCATTGCCTCCGGCTCGGTCACCTTGAACTTCGGGCCTCCCTTATGGATCCGCTTCCTCAGCGCGGGCAGGCCCACCTCAGCGGGGTCGGCGCCGCGGGCCACCTGCACCAGCGGCTCCATGAGCGACAGGCCCTCGAAGGCGTCCTTCGCGTAGCGGACCTCTCCCTCGAACTGTCCCGCCAGGTCCTGCTCGACGTAGGCGCGGGTCAGCGCCGCGCCGCCGAGGATGATCGGCCACCGCTTGGCGAGCCCGCGGGACTGCAGTTCCGCAAGGTTTTCCTTCATCACCACGGTGGACTTCACGAGCAGCCCGGACATGCCGATCACGTCGGCGTTGTGCTCCTCGGCCGCGGCGATGATGTCGGCGATCGGCTGCTTGATGCCGAGGTTGATCACCTTGTAGCCGTTGTTGGTGAGGATGATGTCCACCAGGTTCTTGCCGATGTCGTGCACGTCGCCGCGCACGGTGGCGATCACCATGGTGCCCTTGCCCGAGGAATCCGACTTCTCCATGTGCGGCTCGAGCAGTGCCACCGCGGTCTTCATCACCTCGGCGGACTGCAGCACGAACGGCAGCTGCATCTCGCCGGCGCCGAAGCGTTCGCCCACAACCTTCATGCCCTCGAGCAGCTGGTCGTTGATGATGGCCAGCGGGGTCATGCCTTCGCTGCGTGCGAGGTCCAGGTCCTCTTCAAGGCCCTTTCCTTCGCCGTCGATGATGCGGCGCGCGAGGCGTTCGCCGGTGGGCAGCGCCGCAAGTTCCGCGGCGCGCTGGTCCTTCAGCGCTGCGGTGTCGACGCCGGCAAACAGGTCCAGCATGCTGGCCAGCGGGTCGTACGTGAGGTTGCCGTCGGCGTCGTATTCGCGGCGGTCCCAGACGAGGTCCAAGGCCACCTTGCGCTGTTCCTCCGGCAGTGAAGCGAGCGGAACGATTTTGGCCGCGTCGATGATGCCGCTGGTCAGGCCGGCCTGCACAGCCTCGTGCAGGAACACCGAGTTCAGGGCCATGCGCGCTGCCGGGTTCAGGCCGAAGGACACGTTGGAGACGCCGAGGGTTGTGTTGATGCCGGGGTACTTCGCTGTGATCTGGCGGATGGCCTCGATCGTTTCGATGGCGTCCCGGCGGGTTTCTTCCTGACCGGTGGCGATGGGGAAGGTCAGGGCGTCAACGATGATGTCCTCGACGCGCATCCCCCATTCGCCCACCAGGGCGTCGACGAGGCGCGATGCGATGGCCACCTTGCCCTCGGTGGTGCGCGCCTGGCCGTGCTCGTCGATGGTCAGGGCGATCACGGCGGTGCCGTGTTCCTTGACGAGCGGCATGATGCGGGCGAACCGGCTGTCCGGGCCGTCGCCGTCCTCGTAGTTGACGGAGTTGACCACCGGACGGCCGCCGATGTGTTCGAGCCCGGCCTGAAGTACGGCCGGTTCGGTGGAGTCCATGACCAGAGGGAGCGTGGAGGCCGACGCGAAACGCGAGACGATCTCCTTCATGTCGGCCACGCCGTCGCGCCCCACATAGTCAATGCAGACGTCGAGCAGGTGCGCGCCAACGCGGACCTGCTCGCGGGCGATATCGACGCAGTCGTCCCAGCGTTCTTCGAGCATTGCCTGACGGAACGCCTTCGAACCGTTCGCGTTGGTGCGCTCGCCAATGGCGAGGTAGGCGGACTCCTGGTCGAAATTCACATGATGGTAGAGGGAAGCGATGCCTGCTTCACGCTCGGTGGGAACGCGGCTGCCGTCGGCGCCCCTCCCGCCGCTGGTGACGGCGGCGACGGTGCGGAGGGGCGCAAGTCGCTCGACGACGGCGGCCATGTGTTCCGGCGTCGTACCGCAACATCCGCCCACGAGGCCCAGGCCGAATTCGCGCACGAACTGCTCGTGCGCGGTGGCGAGTTCGGTGGGTGAGAGCGGGTAGTGCGCGCCGTTGGGGCCAAGGACCGGAAGGCCGGCGTTGGGCATGCAGGCGATGGCCACGGAGGACTGCTTGGCGAGGTGGCGTAGGTGCTCGCTCATCTCATCCGGCCCGGTGGCACAGTTCAGGCCGATGGCGTCGACGCCGAGCGGCTCGAGGGCGGTGAGCGCCGCGCCGATCTCGGAACCCATCAGCATGGTTCCGGTGGTTTCGACGGTCACCTCGACGAAGATCGGGAGCCGGATGCCGCGGGTTACGATCGCCTGCTTGCAGCCGTTGACTGCGGCTTTGGTCTGCAGGAGGTCCTGGCTGGTTTCGATGAGGAAGGCGTCCGCTCCCCCGTCGATGAGGCCCTCGGCCTGCAGGGCGAAGGTCTGCTTGAGGTAGTCGTAGGTGGTGTGGCCGAGGCTGGGGAGCTTGGTGCCCGGCCCCATCGAGCCCAGGACCCACCGCATGCGGCCGTCTGTTTTTTCCGCCGCTTCGGCGCGCTCGCGGGCGATCTCCGCACCCTTGCGCGCGAGCTCTTCGATCCGGTCGTCGATGCCGTAGTCGGAGAGGTTGGACCAGTTGGCGCCGAAGGTGTTGGTTTCGACGGCGTCGATGCCCGTGGCGAAGTACGCGTCGTGGATGTCCGCTAGGACATCGGGACGCGTGGCGTTGAGGATCTCGTTGCAGCCTTCCAGCCCCAGGAAGTCGTCCTCAAGGGACAGCTCCCGGCCCTGCAGCATGGTGCCCATCGCCCCATCGGCGATGACGACCCGGTGATTCACCGCATCCAGGAGCTCCTGCGAACGGACTGGGCGGGGGACGGACTCAATATCAAGCGCAAAACGAGGCATATGAACAGACTACGGGCGGGGCACGAACATTGGGCTGTGTTTCTGTGTACTACGACGGGGGTGGGCGCCGGCGGGAGGTCCCGCCGTCGCCCACTTCTCATCCGGCAGCGGCCTGCAGGATCTGTGTCGAACACCTTCTTGAAAGCCTCGTACTCCCGGACTAGATAGCTGATCTGCAAAGTGAACATCGCCGTTCCTTTCGCTCGGGCTACGACAGGTCAGAGATAGGCCTCCCAGCGTCATCCCAGTAGGCCCGGAGGGCTGGCCTTGAACCGGCAGTGCGTTGGCCCCTGGCGTGTCTATCCGGGCCCCTAAAGCACTGACAAGCCGCCGTCGGAGTCGAGGATGGCGCCGTTGATGTTGGTGCCGTCGTCGCTGATCAGGAGGTGATGGAGACGGCGAGCTGGGCTGCGCTTTTCGGAGGTTTGCCAGGCGCGGGTCAGAAACGGTCGTTATTGACCTGGGGAAAGAGCGAAGCCGGGTGCAATTCGCACCCGGCTTCCCTCTCTCTGCTAGATCCCCCGTACTAGCCGTTCCTGACCCCTCAACTACCGCGGTCTCCGCAATGCGTGGGGTAGCCCGAGGAGCATGGTTACCGGGTGGCGCCCCTAAGTTCGTCCTCGACGTCCTTAGGTGCCGTGAGATCCATCTCGAGCAGCGGCACTACTTTGGACTTGGTGATGTAGCGGTGACCCAGCCATAGAACGATGAAGACCGGCAACCCGATGTAGGAGGAAAGCACCTCCACGGACCGTCCGGCAAGCACAGCCTCGTAGTTCTGTCCCGCGATGACCAGTATGAGCAGGGCGAAGGCCAGCAGTGGGCCAATGGGGAACAGAGATGCCTTGTACGGCAGGTCGCTGACTTTGTTTCCCTGGGCCAGGAAGCCGCGCCTGAAACGGTAGTGGGAGACCGCGATTCCCGCCCAGACGATGAAGCCGCATAGGCCCGACATGTTCAGCAGCCAGGAATAGGCTGCACCCTGCCCCACGATCGCGGAGAGGAACCCGAAGAGTCCCACGGCCGCCGTCGCGAGCAACGCCGCGATCGGTACACCACGCGCGTTGGGTCGGCCGAAGATCTTCGGGGCCATGCCATCATGGGCCATTGCGTAAAGCATCCGAGTGGAGGCATATAGTCCGGAGTTGCCCGCGGACAGGATTGCGGTCAGGATCACGGCGTTCATCAAGGCCGCAGCGAAGGCGATTCCGGCGCGAGAGAAGACCAGGGTAAAGGGCGATGATGCAATATCGGACTCACCGGAGGCCAGCAGGCTCGGATCGGTGAACGGGATGAGGCAGCCGATGATAAAGATGGCGCCAATGTAGAAAAGCATGATGCGCCAGAAGACAGTGCGGATGGCCTTCGGCACCTCGCGGCGCGGGTCCTTCGCTTCGCCGGCGGCGACTCCTACGAGCTCGGTGCCCTGGAAGGAGAACCCGGCAACCATGAAGACCGAGATGATCGAGACCCAACCCCCGTGGAACACGTCATCGCGGTTTTCCCAGTTGCTCAGTCCCGGAGAGTTATCCCCGAGGATGCCGAAAATCATCAGCACGCCGGCGATCAGGAAGAGCACCACTGCGCTGACCTTGATCAGTGAGAGCCAGAACTCCGACTCACCAAAGGCCTTGGCCGAGAGGGCATTGAGCCCGGTCAGAACCAGCAGGAAGATCCCCGCCCACACCCATCCTGGGACCCCCGGGAACCAGAAGTCCATGATGATTCCGGCCGCGACCAGCTCTGCGGCCACCGTGATGGCCCAGTTGAACCAATAGTTCCAGCCGATCGCGAACCCAAAGGACGGGGAGACGAAACGGGTGGCAAAGGACTGGAACGAACCGGCAACCGGTATTTTGGCCGACATCTCGCCCAGTGACTGCATCAGCAGGAATACCATCAGCCCGACCAGCGCGTAGCCTGCCAGCGCACCGCCGGGACCCGCCTGGGAAATGGTGCTGCCCGAGGCCACAAACAGCCCGGTACCGATCGCACCGCCGATGGCGATCATCTGCAGGTGGCGGGGGTTTAGCCCGCGCTTGAGTTCGTTGGTGGATTCGCCGGAAGCGTGATCTGCCGCTATCGCAAGGGAAGACCCCTCTGCTCCATCGGGCTTGGTTTCTGCGAGAGTTCCGCTCGGTGGTGTCATGCAGCACCACCCTTGGATATCGTTGCGGGCCGGGTGGGGTTCCGGGTGCCACTAGCGGCTCGACCGGTGCAGGCTTCTGCGACTGCCGTGTCGAGCAGATAGGCCATCGCGTCCCCGCGCGGTGCTGCCTGCGTGGTTGTGGACCCCGAGCTAAGAAACAGTCCTGAACCGGAGCAAAGACCGGTTTCAGGGGTGTCGGTAGCAATTGCCCGATCACTTAATTGCGTGTGGGAGCCAAGTCCCATGGTGCCTCCGAAAAGGTAGCTGCGGTGAATTTGGGCCTTCCGAAGCCCTCGGGCCGGAAGGATGGTGATCAAGCTAACACAGGCAACGGAAGCGACATTTGGCGCGGCGAATGTTGCACGTCCGACAGGTCAAGTCCTTACGCATAAGCCGTGGCAGTCCAATCTGAGCGCAAGAGTTGCTGATCTAATGCCGTCCTGTGGTTAAGCAACCCTGATGATCTGCTATGGCAGCCAGTTGGCGTTAGGTATCAGCGGGAATTTGAACCAGCGACCGCAGCGGCGCCGGTCCGGCCTTACGGCCAAGGCCAGCCACTGATGGCACGAATGGCAGGAACTGAACCTCGGATCGTCCCGATAGCGCTGCTTATTCAATCGTGACGCGCCCGTTCTGGGATGGCCTAAAGACACCCGACCCTAAGGTCAAACGCAGGCATTGCCCAGAAGAGCGGGCACCGAGCAAAAGTATTTCTTATTCATGCGGGAAGAATCCTTCACGGATGCTTACGCACTGCTAGCTTCTTCAGGAATCCCCTCAACGGAAGGAACGAGCATGTCTGTAATCGCAAACCCGGCGGTGACAACCACCCGGGCAGACGACATCAAGGCGCTCCCCGCATGGCAGGCTCTGAAGGCAGCCGTCATCGGGCTGCAGCAGGTTCAAGTGCAGGACGGTTCCGTTCCGGAACCCGCTGACCATGACCAGGCCCGCCAGAATGTCGGCATCATTACTGACTCAATCAACGATCTGCGCCCCCACCTCCACCACGACAGGGACTACCTTGAACTGCTCGTGCAGGACATCCAGCGGTGGGCGTCCGAGGGCTTCGTCGTACCGGATTTCCTCGACTCATTGGTAGCCTTCCACCCCGAGCAGTGGCGCATCGACGGGCTACCGCACCTGGTTGTGTTCCCCATGTACACGCAGAACGGCAGCACCAACCGCTACTTCGAGGCCGTCCTCATCGAGGTCATTTGGCCTTCATTCGTGGCTGAGCTGGAGGCCGCAAACTACTCCAACAAGCTGTTCGTCCCCATCAGCTTCGTCGATTTCACGCCCGGCTATGACACGAACTCCGCAGTTCTCTTCCCCGAGAGCGTAGCGGTCCGGAGCACCCATTCCTTCACTTGGGGAGGCATTTTCGCGGACCGCGAAGCTGCCCGGTTCCGTCGCGTCCTAAAAGCTGCTGCCGACATCACTTCCCTGGACCTGCCGGCTGACGCCGCGGAATTCATCGACGACCAGCACCTCACGGAGAAGACCTTCGTGATGTGGGATCTGATCCATGACCGGACCCACATGCGCGGTGACCTGCCCTTTGACCCCTTCATGATCAAGCAGCGGATGCCCTATTTCCTGTACTCCCTGGAAGAGCTCCGCTGCGACCTGACCGCCTTCCGCGAATCAGTCCTCATCGAGCGGGACGAAACGGCTTCCGAGGACGCCCGCAAGCACGCCAAGCTGGTCCAGTACGCCGTGATCTTCGACCGCATCTTCCGCTTCGCGATTACCGGGAACCGGGTCCGTAACTACGACGCCGTGGGCGGCCAATTGCTGTTCGCATGGATGCACCAGCACCGGGTCCTGCACTGGACCGATGGCAAGTTGAGCATCGACTGGAAGGACGTCCCCGGCGTGGTCGTCGAGCTGGGTCTCCGCATCGAGGAACTCTACTGGCGTTCAATCGACCGGCCGAAGACCGCACACTGGCTGGCTGCCTACGAGCTCGTCTCGGAAACCCTCACCCCCCACCCCGCCTCCGTGTGGGCCAAGGGACCGGAGGCCCTTCGGCTCGACGGCCCGCCCCGGGATCTGACGGACCAGATCCTTGATGACGAATTCCCCCTGTCGATGTTCTACGAAGCACTGGAGAAGAAGATGCGCCCTCTTATTGACTCAACTGCAGGAATCACCGGTAAGAGCCCTGTCAAGACTGAGGGCGAGGCGGGCGCATGAGCCAGGACCTCTCGGGGCGTAGGGTCGTCGTCGCCGGTTCGACAAGCGCAGCCGGCGTCGCAGTAGTCCGCACCCTGTCGCAAGCAGGGGCACGCGTAGCCGCCGTGGACATTCTTGAGGACCGAGTGCAGGAGCTCTCGGTAGCGTACGACAACGTTACGGGCTATGTCTGCAACCTCGCGGACCTGCAAGCCGTTGAGGACTTGGCGGCGTCTGTCCGGACCGATCTGGGTCCCGTGGACGGCCTTATCCATCTTGTAGGAGGGTGGCGAGGCGGCACAGGCCTTAAGGGCCAGACGGATGAAGACTGGGACTTCCTGCACACCAGTGTCCTCACCACCCTGAGGAACACCAGCCGCGCGTTTTACGATGACTTGGCTGGCTCCCCTGTGGGTCGTCTGGCCGTTGTTTCCGCGCAGTCCGCTTCCTCGCCGACAGCGGACGGCGCCGCCTATGCCGCCGTCAAGTCCGCCGCCGAGGCATGGACCCTGGCCGTGGCCGACGGATTCCGGCAGGTGCAGGGAGGAAATGAAAGCCCCCTCTCCGCCCAACATTCAGCCGCCCTGGTCTTCGTCGTGAAGGCCCTGGTCGATGACCGGATGCGCGCAGCCCAGCCGGAACGGAAATTTCCGGGCTTCACCGATGTCAGTGTCCTTGCCGACGCTGTACAGCGGATCTTCCACCTGGAGGCAGAACAGATCAACGGGCGGCGCCTGCCCCTCACGGCCGGCCACCTCGTCGGCGCACCGGTATAAAGCGTCAGCCTTGATACCAAAGCAGGCGTCTCGCGCAGGGACTGGCGGGACGCCTGCACGACCCGGCATACCGGGCTACCGAGGTGACATCCACGCCGTCGAGCGATATCCGCCCGGCATCAATCTCGTAAAACCGCATCATCAGGTTCACCAGCGTGGTCTTGCCGGCCCCGGTGGGAGCCTCTTCGACGTGAGCATCCGCTGTACGCAGCGACGGTGAGCGGACGACGGCGGGACCTCCCGCCGTCGTCCGTGTGCGTTTGGCGCCGCTCCCCTACAGAGCCGACCAGCCGCCGTCGGAGGCGAGGATGGCGCCGTTGACGTTGGTGCCGTCGTCGCTGAGCAGGAACGTGATGGAGGCGGCGAGCTGCGCCGCGGTGGCGGGTGTGGGGACGGTGGCCTGCATTAGCGGGCCGAGTCGTTCGGCCGCGAGCTGGGATCCCCAGTTGGCCACGATGTTGGTGATGGTAGGGCCGGGGGCCACGGCGTTGAAGCGCAGGCCCTTGGGTCCGTACATCACGGCCGAGTTCTTCGTCAGGCCGACGACTGCGTGCTTGGACGCGGTGTAGGCCGCGCCGGCGGCGGAACCGCGCAGGCCGGCCTCGGAGGCGACGTTGACCACGGAGCCGGTCCCGGCGTCGAGCATCAGCGGCACCACGGCGCGGGTAAGGCGCATCAGGGCGGTGACGTTGATCCGGAAGACACGGTCCCAGAGCTCGTCGTCCACTTCGTGGATGGGGGCGAAGTTGTCCATGATGCCGGCGACGTTGGCCAGTGCGTCCACCCGTCCGCCGGCAGCAGCGAGGACGGCGGCCACGGTCTCTTCGGTGGAGATGTCGCCGGCCACCGGGACCAGGTCCAGTCCTTTATTTTCTTCCACCAAGGCGTCCAGGCGTTCCTTGCTGATGTCAGCGGCGATGACGCGGCCGCCTTCCTTGGCGATGCGCAGGGCGGTGGCCTGGCCGATGCCGGAGGCGGCGCCGGTGACGATGACGGTTTTGCCGGCGAAGCGGCCGTTGGTGGTGGCTTCCTGCCATGAAGCTTCGTTGCCCATGATGTCCTTCCAGACGTTGCTGAGGGTGATGCGATCCACCTTATGACACTCTGTGTCATTATGTAAGGGTGAATACTGGTGGGATGCCTTCGGAAGATGTGACGACTGCCGTTCCGCGCCCCACCGGGCGCCCGGTGACGATTGATCCCGACGCCGTCGCTGCCATTGCGCTGCGACTTTTCGCCGAGCGCGGCTACGAGCAGACCTCCATGGAGGACATCGCGCGCGCGGCGGGGATCGGACGCAAGAGCCTGTACCGCTACTTCTCGAACAAGGCCGAGCTTGTCTGGGGCGGCATGGACCCGGTGGTCGAGGCGTCGGGTCGGGTCCTGGAGTCAGCCCGCGTTGGGGGCGGGGCCGGCGGCGACGTCCTGGCGGGGCTGCGCGAGGCGGCTCTCGCCGGGGCTGCTGTTATTCCTGACTTGGCGGTGACCCGCGGGCGGCTGCGGCTGATTGCCGAGCATCCCGAGCTGGCCAGCCGGAGCTACGAGTCCCTGGCGCCGCAGCGCGAGCGGGCCCGGGCCTACTTGGTTTCGGCGGGTGTTAGCGAGGACGTTGCCGGGTATCTGTGCGCCGCGTTCATGGGCGCGACGTTTGAGGCCTGGATGCGGTGGGCGGCGGGGACGGATCAGGATCCGGTGTCTTATTTGGTGGCTGCTGTTGAGGTGCTGCGGGTGCCGGAGTGACAGGGATTGCTAATCGGCGCAGTCGCTTCGACTGGGGCCGCAGTCAGAAACTCTACGACGGCCGATATTTCACCTTACGTAAAGTTGAGCCGCGCGGAGACTGATACCCGTCTCCATCTCGAAGTCGGCATAGGAAATTTTGTCTTCCCTCAGACCTCCGCCACCGGAGCCGCGAACTGCGCCTCGTACAGCCGCGCATAAGCCCCACCCGCCTCCAACAACGAAGCATGCGTCCCCTGCTCCACGATCTGGCCGGCCTCCATCACCAGGATGAGGTCGGCATCGCGGATCGTGGACAGGCGGTGCGCGATCACGAAGCTCGTCCGGTCGGACCTCAAGGCACTCATCGCCTTCTGCACCAGCACCTCGGTCCGCGTATCCACGGAAGAAGTCGCCTCGTCCAGGATCAGCACCGACGGCCGTGCAAGGAACGCGCGCGCAATCGTGAGCAGCTGCTTCTCGCCGGCGGACACGTTGGAGCCTTCGTCCTCCAACACGGTGTCGTAGCCCTCCGGCAGCGAATGCACGAACCGGTCCACGTACGTCGCCCGCGCGGCCTCCAGGATCTCGTCCTCCGAAGCTGAAGGCCGGCCGTACGCGATGTTGTCCCGGATCGATCCGCCGAACAGCCATGTATCCTGCAGCACCATGCCCAGCCGCGAGCGCAGCTCGTACCGCGTCATCGCGGTGACGTCCACGCCGTCGAGCGTTATCCGCCCCGCATCAATCTCGTAGAACCGCATCATCAGGTTCACCAGCGTCGTCTTGCCCGCCCCGGTCGGGCCGACAATCGCCACCGTCTGCCCGGGCTCGGCCACGAGACTGAGAGAAGAGATCAGCGGCTTGTCCGGCGAATAGGAGAACGAGACGTTCTCGAACACCAGCCGCCCCCGCCCGCCGTCGGGCGAAGAACCAGGAGAAGGATCCGGCGACTGCTCATCCGTATCCAGCAGCTCGAACACCCGCTCGGCGGACGCCACCCCGGACTGCAGCAGGTTGGCCATGGACCCCAGCTGCGCCAGCGGCATGGTGAACTGGCGCGAGTACTGGATGAACGCCTGCACGTCACCCAGCTGCATCGCACCGGTCGCCACCTGCAGGCCGCCCACCACCGCGATCCCCACGTACACCAGGTTCCCGATGAACGTCATGGCCGGCATGATCAGCCCGGAAATGAACTGTGCGCCGAAGCTCGCGTCATACAGCTCCACGTTCTTCTGCCGGAACCGCTCCTCCACCTCGCGCTGCCGGCCGAACACCTTCACCAGCGCATGCCCGGTGTACGTCTCCTCGATCTGCCCGTTCAGCTCCCCCGTGTGCTTCCACTGCGCCACGAACAGCTTCTGCGAGCGCTTGGCGATCAGCGCCGTGATCCCCAGCGTCAGCGGCACCGTCACCAGCGCGATCAGTGCCAGCGTGGGCGAGAGGATCACCATCATCACCAGCACGCCTACCACGGTCAGCACCGACGTGACCGCCTGGCTGATGGACTGCTGCAGGCTCTGCGAGATGTTGTCCACATCGTTCGTCACCCGGCTCAGCAGCTCGCCGCGCTGGATGGAGTCGAAATACCGCAGCGGCAGCCGGTTGATCTTCGCCTCGATGTCCCCGCGCAGCCCGAACACCGTCCGCTGCACCACCCCGTTCAGCACATACGCCTGCACCCACATAAACGCCGACGCCAGCACGTACAGCACCAGCGCCCACATCAGCACGCTGGACAGCGCCGCGAAGTCGATCCCCGCGCCGGGCGTCAGCGCCATGGGCGTCAGCATGTCCGCCTTCTGGTTCTCCCCCGCAGCCCGCAGCTGCGCGATCAGCTGCTCCTTGCTCACCCCGGCGGGAAGCTCCCGCGACACCACGCCGGCGAAGATCAGGTTGGTGCCCTCCCCCAGCAGCCGCGGCCCGATCACCGAGAGCGCCACGCTGGCGATGCCCATGACCAGCACCAGCAGCAGCCACGACCGCTCCGGCCGGAGCGTGCCCAACAGCCGTTTCGCCGACGGCCCGAAGCTCATCGCCTTCTCCGCCGGGATGTTCATCCCGCCGAACGGTCCGCCCTGGCCCGGTCCACGCCCCGGGCGGGGAATGCGTACGACGTCGGCAGTCCCGGCTTTAGAGCCGGGTGCGGTTCCGCCGGGGGCAGCTGTGTTGGAAGCCGGCCGGTTCCGGGTGCTCATACCGTCTCCTCCGCTGCCAGCTGGGACGAGACGATCTCCCGGTACGTCTCCGATGTCTCCAGCAGCTCACCGTGCGTTCCCCGCCCCACGATCCTGCCATCGTCGAGCACTAATATCTGGTCCGCGTCCGCGATGCTGGAGACCCGCTGGGCGATGATCACCAACGTGGCGCCGGCGGTGCTGCGTTTGAGGGCCTGGCGGAGCCGGGCGTCGGTGCCGGTGTCCAGCGAGGAGAACGAGTCGTCAAAGATGTACAGCTCGGGCCGTTTCACCAGTGCCCGGGCGATGGCGAGCCGCTGCCGCTGGCCGCCGGAGACGTTGGTTCCGCCCTGGGAGATGGGCGCATCCAGGGCGCCCTCCATGTCCTCGACGAAGTCGCGCGCCTGCGCGATGCCCAGGGCGTCCCAGAGCTCCTCCTCGGTGGCGTCCGGCTTGCCGTACAGCAGGTTGCTGCGGACGGTGCCGCTGAACAGGTAGGGCTTCTGCGGCACCAGGCCGATGTGGCCCCAGAGCAGGTCCGGGTGCAGCTCGCGCACGTCCACGCCGTCGATCCGCACCGAGCCGGTGGTGGCGTCGAACAGCCGCGGCATAAGGTTCACCAGCGTGGTCTTGCCCGCGCCGGTGCTGCCGATGATCGCCGTCGTCTGCCCTGCCCTGGCCGTGAAGCTGATCCCGGAGAGGACGGGCTGGTCGGCACCCGGGTAGGCGAATCCGGCGTCGAGCATTTCCAGTTCCCCGCGGCGGACGGCGCTGCTCACCGGGCTGGCCGGTGGCCGGACACTGGACTCGGTGCGCAGCACCTCGCCGATCCGGTCCGCCGAGACGGCGGCGCGCGGGATCATCACGGCCATGAAGGTGGCCATCATGACGGACATCAGGATCTGCATCAGGTAGCTGAGGAAGGCGATGAGCGTGCCCACCTGCATGGAGCCGTCCTGGATCCGGAACGAGCCGAACCAGATCACCGCCACGCTGGAGACGTTCAGGACCAGCATCACCACCGGGAACGCGAGCGCCATCAGCCGGCCAGCCCGCAGTGCGGTGTCCGTGACGTCCTCGTTGGCGCGTGCAAAGCGGGCCGTTTCGATGTCCTCGCGGACGAAGGCGCGCACCACCCGGATGCCGGTGAGCTGCTCGCGGAGCACCCGGTTCACGGTGTCAATCCGCTTCTGCATCTTCCGGAACAGCGGCACCATCCGGATGATGATGAGCCCCACCCCGATCAGGAGGGCGGGCACGGCGACGGCGATAAGCCAGGACAGTTGCACGTCCTGCCGGACGGCCATGATCACGCCGCCGATGCTCAGCATGGGCGCGGCCACCATCATGGTGGCCGACATCAGCACCAGCTGCTGCACCTGCTGGACGTCGTTGGTGGACCGGGTGATCAGGCTGGGCGCCCCGAACCGTGTCACTTCCTGCTCGGAGAACTCCCCGACGCGGGAGAAGATGGCGCCGCGCAGGTCCCGGCCCACACTCATCGCGGCCTTGGCCCCGAAGTACACGGCGACCACGGCGCAGGCGATCTGCAGCAGCGTGATTCCCAGCATCAGGCCGCCCAGGCTGAGGATGACGCCGGTGTCCCCCTTGGCCACGCCCTCATCGATGATGTCCGCATTGAGGGTGGGCAGGTACAGGGACGCGATGGACTGCGCCAGCTGGAAAATCACGACGGCGAGCAGCAGCCGCCGCTGCGGCCTCAGGTATTCAACGAGCAGTTTCCAGAGCATGGCGGCTCCTGGTCCAGGGCTTACGGAACGTGATGCGAAGGTCAGTTTACGTCCGGAGGCTGGGAGTTCAGCGGGCTGTTGGGGGAGAATTTCGGCCGGTTCTCGCAGAGCGTATTTACCGCCCCGCAGGGCTGCGCTGCCTTACGTTTTTTCGCCACGTACCGCCGGCCGTGGGCCACCAGCTGGGTGGTCAGCGGCGAGGCCCCGTTCCGGAGCCAGACCAGCACCGTGGGCATGGGAAGTGACACCCCGGCAAACGGGCGCCACACGACTCCGGGCGGATCACCCGGCACCACCTGATGCGGTGTTTTGAAGGACACTCCCGGGCCGGCGGCCACCAGGCTCATGGTGGTGGCAATGCTCGGCGACCAGCGGTGCGGGCCCGGAACCATCCCGCCGTCCACCAGCAAACCCAGTACCCGCTCGCGAACGTCGGGGTCGCCGTCGCGCTGCAGCCAGATCAAGGCCTCACCACTCAGATCCGAGGGGCTGATGGCAGACAGCTTTGCCAGCGGACTACCGGACGGAAGCGCAACCCCCATCGACTCCGTCTCCAGGGTCAGCACACCGATCCGTTCGTCGACGACGCCATGGCTACGGTCCAGCCAGTGATCGCGGCAGGCGTGGAGGCTGGTGGACTTGCCGGCGGAGCCGAGGCCTTCGTCCGGTTCGCTGCAGGGGACGCCGCCCCGCTGCTGCCGCCGGACTTTCTCGACGGACTCCGGACCAAACGCCAGGGTCCTGCTGGAAGCGGAGTTCGGAGCTTTTGCCTCCTGGCGGCCCGAACCGAAGGCCTTGTCAGGAATGAGCGTGCCGCTGGCGGTTCTCAGCGCGGAACAGACCGCACCGTTCTTCGTAGAGGCGGCAGAGTGGATAGCTTCCGCTGCCGGAGTGGCCCGCCGGACGGTGCCCGGCGGACATATGGGCTTCCTTGACCACCCAAGGGAACTGGCGAAGGAAATCGACGCGATGTTCTAGGACAAGCGGAGTCTTGGTACCAACGGCCTGGAGGTCTCTGCCATCGGGCTGGGCTGCATGGGTATGTCAGCCGCGGCGGGGAGCTGAAAAATCGTCGGTGTCGAGGCTGATCGTGAACGGTCCGTCATTGACCAGGGACAGTTGCATCATGGCCCCGAACCGCCCGGTGGAAACCTCCGCCCCAAGGCCGCGCAGGGAAGCGACCAGGTGTTCAATCAAGGGCTCGCTGGTATCCGCTGGCGCCGCATCCGACCAGGACGGGCGCCTTCCCCGCCGCGTGTCCGCGTACAGCGTGAACTGGCTGACCACGAGCAGGGGGCCGTTCTGCTCGGCACACGACCTCTCGCCGTCAAGGATCCGCAGGTTCCAGATCTTGGCGGCAAGGGCCGCCGCATCGGCCAAGGTGTCCGTGTGGGTGGCGCCGGCCAGGACAACGAGTCCAGGGCGGTTAACTGACCCCACCGTTTCGCCGTCGACGGTGACCTCGGCTTGGGTGACCCGCTGAAGGATGGCTCGCACGGATCAACCCTAACGGAGTCCGGCATCGGGTTATGCGCGGGTCAGGCGTGCGGCCCCCAACTCTCAGCTTGAGGCCGTCAGGCCGACTTCCTCTTTCAGGTGTTGCCGCAACTTGCCCACAATCCTGCCAAGGTCTTCCATGTCTTCCGGAGTCAGTGCCTCGATAAATAACTGGCGAATAAGGCGAAGATGCGGGGCGGACGATGCCCGGAAAATGCGTGCGCCTTCATCAGTCAGTTCTACCACTGCCCCGCGGCTGTCATGGCCGGACTTTTTCCGGTCGATGAGACCGCGGCTTTCCATGCGCCCGAGATGATGGGAGAGCCTGCTCCGCTCCCAACCGATGCCCTCAGCTAGCGCCGATGACCTCATCCTGTGTTCTTCCGCCTCGCTCAGCGCCAGAAGAACCGCGTAGTCACCCGGGGAAATGCCTGAGGTGGCCTGCAGTCCTCCCGCCATCGCCTGGCGGATATCCTCGCTCGTCTCCACGTACGCGCGCCAGATGCCCAACTCGTCCGCAGTGGGGCTCCGCCGTCCGGTCGTGCTGCTCTGCTCCATGTCATTTTCTCCTTGCTTGACATGTCAACCATATCGGGTGATGATTGACGCGTCAATTAAGTAATTGACATATCAATTACGAAGGCGATGCGATCATGATCTTTGGTTTGGATACCTTTGGCGATGTCCCCCTGGACGACGCCGGCGTACCCGTCAGCCATGCCAGGGCCATCCGGCAGCTGGTGGACGAGGCCGTCATTGCCGATCAGCTCGGCGTGGACGTCTTCACGGTGGGAGAACACCACCGCCCCGAGTATTCGGTGTCAACACCGGAGACGGTACTGGCCGGCATGGCTACGGTGACTTCCCGGATCCGCTTGGGATCGGGCGTAACGGTCCTCAGTTCCGACGATCCGGTGCGGGTTTTCCAGCGGTTTGCCACTGTGGACGCCCTGTCCAACGGGCGTGCCGAAGTCATTCTCGGAAGGGGATCCTTCACGGAGTCCTTTCCGCTCTTCGGCTACGACCTCAAGGACTACAACGTCCTGTTTGAGGAGAAGATCGAACTCTTCGCACAACTCCTCAAGGAGAAACCGGTCACCTGGAACGGCACCATGCGGGCACCATTGGTCGACGCCGATGTGTACCCGAAGACGGAAAACGGCCTTAAGACCTGGGTAGGCGTTGGAGGTACACCCGAGTCAGTAGTCCGGACTGCGAAATACGGATTCCCCCTGATGCTCGCCATCATCGGCGGCCAGCCGGAGCGGTTTACACCCTTTATCGGCCTCTACAAGCGGGCATCTGCAGAATTCGGAACGACGGCCTGGCCCGTGGGGATGCACTCCCCCGGCTTCATTGCAGACACCGACAACGAGGCCAAGGAGGTCTTCTGGCCACATTACAAAGTGGTCCGGGACCGCATCGGAGCACTCCGGGGGTGGCCGCCGGTCCGCCGCGAAGACTTTGAAGCGGAAATTGAGCACGGCTCCATGTACATCGGTTCCCCGGAAACGGTAGCCAAGAAGATCGCCCGCGCGGTTGCAGCCCTGGACATTGGGCGCTTTGACCTTATCTTCACCTCCGGAGCCCAGCCCATCAGCGCCCGGCTGAAAGCCGTGGAACTCTATGGCAGCACAGTGGTTCCCCTGGTCCGCGAAATCCTCGCTGACAGCGGCCACGCAGCAGGCGCATAACACCCCTCCCAAGTAACAATCATTCCCCGAGAAAGAACAACACCATGAACATCACCCTCTGGATCGTCACAGCAGTTTTGGCACTTCTTTTCCTTGCCGCCGGAACCATGAAAATCGCCCAGCCCAAGGCAAAGTTGGCCGCCGCCGGCCAGGGATGGGCCGAGGACTTCTCCGACGGTACCGTCAAGGGCATCGGCAGCTTGGAAGTCCTCGCGGCGCTGGGGCTTGTCCTCCCTGCGCTTCTCAACATCGCTACCGTACTGGTTCCCCTGGCTGCCGCAGGGCTCGCCGTCCTCATGGTCGGTGCTGCGATTACGCACGCCCGACGCGGCGAAAAGCCCAGCGTCCTCATCAACGCAATCCTGGGCATCCTCGCCGCCGGTGTAGCCATCGCCCGATTCGGACCGTACGGCTTCTGATTGTTACGCATTCAAGGTTAGGGCGAAGTGGCTGCACCAACCCGGGTGTCAAAGCGCCGACGGTATTCCGTGGGTGTCGTGGAAAAGGCGGCAGCGAAGTTCTGGCGCAGCGTGACGGTATTTCCGAATCCGCAGTCGGCAGAGATCTGGTCCACCGGCAGGTCGGTGGTCTCGAGCAGCCGCCGGGCGGCGTCGAGGCGGCGGGCGCGGATCCAGGCTGCCGGCGTCGTCCCCGTTGCTGCCCGGAAAGCACGGACAAAGGTGCGGCGGCTCAAATGCGCCTGGACCGCGAGCCGGTCAATGGTGAGGGGTTCGCCCAGACGGCCCAGGGCCCATTCAAGCAGCCGCGAGATCGGGTCATCAGTGGAGCTCGGCGGGACGGGCCGCTCAATGTACTGCGCCTGACCGCCCTCGCGGTGTGGAGCAATGACCAGGCTGCGCGCCACCTGGTTCGCCGCTTCCGCCCCCAGCCGGGAGCGCACCACGTGCAGGCAGGCGTCCAGCGCAGAAGCGGTGCCGGCCGATGTCAGGACGTCACCATGGTCGATATACAGCACAGACTGGTCCAACGGGACATCGGGGTGCCGCACCGCAAGGGAATCGAACGCCTGCCAATGCGTGACGGCCCGGCGCCCCGCGAGCAGCCCCGCGTCCGCCACCGGGATCGCGCCTAGGCACAACCCCAAAATCGGCACGCCCCGGACATGCGCCCCTTGGAGCACACGCCGCAGCGAATCACCAAGCATGCGCCCGTCGTCGAACCACGACGGCACCACCACAATGTCCGCCTTGTCCGCGGCCTCGGGCCCCTTCACTCCCCCCAGCCGATACCCCTCAGCGGTTGTTATCTCGCCTGCCCGGTCCGAAAAGAGGACCGTCTCCCACCCGGCAAGGCCCTGGCGGGCCACCTCGTCAAAAACCATCTGCGGAACGGCAAGGTGAAACATGGTTGCCCCGTCGAAGGCGTAGACCGCGATCCTCATCCTGCACCTCTTCCTGGAGATTGGCCCGATTCCATCGTATATCCGCCTTCGTGCCACTGTTGGCCTTCGTCGGCAGCAGGAAGACTGGAGAAGTCGCCAGAAGGCGGCCCAACCCATCAGGAGAACCAAGAACATGACCAACCCGCGCCGCGCCCTCATCCTCATCGACGTGCAGCAGCAGTACTTCGGCGGCCCGCTCGAGATCCAGTACCCGCCCCACCAGGAGTCGCTGCCCACAATTGCGCGGGCAGTGGACGCTGCCACTGCCGCGGGCATTCCCATCGCCGTAATTCAGCACTCCGCCGGTGTTGGTGCGCCGGTCTTTGCGCCCGGCACGCCGGAGTTCGACCTGCACCCGGAAATTGAACGCCGCAAAACCGCCGCCTGGAAGTCGGTGGTCAAACAGTACGGGTCCGTGTACGCCGATACGGATCTCGCTGCCTGGCTGCGCCAGCACGACGTCGACACGGTCACCCTGGCGGGCTACATGACCAACAACTGCGTGCTCGCCTCAGCCGTGGAGGCAGAGTTCCTTGGCTTCAGCACCGAGGTTCTCTCAGATGCGACCGGGGCGATCAACCTCGCCAACGACGCAGGCTTCGCCGACGCAAAGACGGTCCACACGACACTCCTGACGTTGCTGAACTCGAACTGGGCAGCCGTGGCGGATACTGCTGCATGGACCGAGGCGCTGGACAGCCGGCAGGCTCTGACCCGGAGTGACCTCGGCAGCTCAGCGGTGGCCGGCTCCCGGCTGGTCCCCCAGGCATAACCAAGACCAACAACTCTCAAGGACTTATTGAATGAAGTGGATTCTTCTGGCCGGCGCGATCCTCAGTGAGGTGACTGCGTCCCTTTCCTTGAAGGCTGCCCTGGATGATCCTGCCTTCTTCATTGTTGTTGTCCTCGGCTACACCGCTTCCTTCGGTTTCCTCGCAGGGCTGCGCGCTCCTAGCGGTGTTCGTGGATCATGATCGCCGTCGTCCCGGCCTCAAGCGCTTCGAAGATGTGCGGCGCGTCGCCGGGGTAGCTGATGTAATCACCGGCCTGAAGCGTGGCCGGGGACCCTGACGGGCCGACCTTCGCGGAGCCGGCGGTGAGAATGACGTGCTCAATCGTCCCGGGCGTGTGCGGTTCCGACTCCCTGGCGGGCCCGGGCTCCGCCGCCAGCTTGTACAGGTCCCGCCGCGAGCCGGCAGGGGCGTGGGCCAAAAGCGTGATGGCGTAGTCGGAGTGCTCCGAGCGCACCGGCTCGCCCTCACCAACCCGCATGATCACCACGCCGGCCCGCGGCGGATCCACCAGGTCTGTGAAGGAAACATCCAAAGCAAGCGCGAGCGCCCACAGGGTCTCAACACTGGGATTGCCGACGCCGGATTCCAGCTGGGACAGGGTGGACTTCGCAATCTGGGCGCGGCGGGCTGCTTCCGTCAGTGACAGGCCGGCGGCCTCGCGGTGACGCTTGATGGCCGCCGCGATCGCCTTGAGCGGGGCTTTGCTCTGCTCGGTCACTGTTCGCTCCATCGGTCGATCGTTCGGCTTGACAGTCACCAGTGTACGCGTTCATTCTATTGAACATGGATACGATAAACCGAACAGAGCTGCATTCGCTCCTGCGCTCCGTGGCGGTGGTCTGCCTGGCCGGAGGAATCCTCGGAATCTCCTACGGCGCCCTGGCCATCGGTTACGGCCTGCCCTGGTGGATCCCGGTTCTTCTGTCTGTGGCAGTGGTGGCCGGCGCGTCGGAGATGATGTTCGTTGCCATCATCGGAGTCGGGGGCAGCCCATGGCTGGCGGCCGCGGCCGGATTGCTGGTCAATGCCCGGCACATTCCCTTCGGCTTTCAGGTGGCCCCGCTCATGGGCCACGGCCTCCCCTCCGTCCTCGGCGCACACGCCACAAACGATGAATCCACGTCCTTTGCCCTCGCCGGAAGCAGCCCGGCCATGCGCCGCCTAGGATTCTGGGCGTGCGGCGTGGGCATTGTCCTGGTCTGGCCCCTCGGGACAGCCCTGGGAACCTGGCTCGGCGCCTTCCTCGGCGACCTGGACCGCTGGGGACTCGACGCCGTCTTCCCCGCCATGATCCTCGCCCTGGTCATTCCGAAGGCCCGGGCGGGCGGCGCTGTCCTGACCACCGCGGTCGTGCTGGGCGCGGCAATCACTGTTGCAACGGCGTCGTTCCTTCCCGCCGGACTGCCGGAACTGCTCTCCCTGGCCGCCGTCGCCGTCGCCCGTCCCTGGCGTCCCGCCACAACCGAACCGGATCTGACCTCATGACTGAACTTCTGGCGGCAATCGCCGTCCTGGCCGTAGGAACCTACGCCTTCCGGGCCACCGGGCCGCTGTTGCGCAAGCGGTGGAAGCCGTCCCCGGCCCTGCAGCGGACTCTGGAGGTGGCGTCCGTGGTGCTGCTGGCGGCGGTTGCCGCCCGGTCCGGCACCTTTCACGACGGCGAACTGGCCGGCGGGGCGCTGATCGGCGGCGCGGCGGTGGCCGCCGTCCTCAGCTGGATCAAGGCGCCGTTCCTGGTAATTGTCGGTGCCGCCGTCGTAGTGACCGCCGGACTCAGGTTCGCGGGCCTGGGCTGAGGACGGTCCGCGGACCATTGACAGGCTGGGCAGGGGGCGTACGCTCATGGCACGTTGGGAGATCACGCTGAGACGGCATGTCCTTCGGAACGATGGCGTCCGGATCCAGAAAGGTGACGTTCGTGGCGATCCAAACCCCTTCCCCGTCTCTGGACCCAGCCCGCCTGGATGACTTAAGCGCGACCCTCCGTGGCCCGCTGTTCCGTCCCGGAGATCACCCTTACGACGATGCCAGGAAGGTCTTCAATGCAATGATCGACCGCCGGCCGGCCGCGATTGTCCGCGCCGCCGGCGCCGAGGATGTCCAGCGTACGGTGACTTTCGCCCGGGCAAACAACCTTCCAGTCTCCATCAAAGGCGGCGGTCACAACGTGGCGGGAAGCGCCGTCAGCGACGGCGGTCTCATGCTGGACTGCTCAAGCATGAGCCGGGTTCAGGTAGATGCCAAACGCCGCGTCGCGGTTGCTGGCGCCGGGGCGCTGCTGGCGGATCTCGACTACGCCACCCAGCAATTTGGCCTTGCCACACCTCTGGGCGTCGTATCTGTTACCGGTATCGCCGGCCTAACCCTCGGCGGCGGGATCGGCTGGCTGAACGGCAAGCACGGGCTCGCGTGCGACAACGTGATCTCAGCCAAGATCGTGACGGCCGACGGCAACCTGGTGACGGCAAGCCCCGAAGGGGACACCGACCTCTACTGGGCGATCCGGGGAGGCGGAGGAAACTTTGGCGCGGTTACCTCGTTTACTTACCGGCTGCATCCTGTCGGCCCTGTGCTGGCCGGTGGTTTCTCGTTCCCGGCCGAGCGTACGAGGGAGGTCCTCCAGTTCTACCCCGGTTTCGCCGCTGGCTGTCCCGACGGGCTCTCCATGTCGGCGAGTCTGGGGCGTGACGAATCGGGGCGCCCGGTCTTCGGCGTCGGTGTCTGCTGGAGCGGCGAGCACCATGAAGCTGACATGGCGCTCCGTCCGCTCCGGGACCTCGGCCCAACTGTCGACTCAATCGCGTCCACAGCGTACTCCGCACTCCAGTGCGCGCATGATGCTGGCTTTCCGTCCGGTCGGTACCATTATTGGAAGTCGCGTTTCGTCACCGATCTCACCGACGGCGCCATCGACACCCTGCTGCAATTTGCGACTGAAATGCCGTCGCCGGACAGTGCCATCGGTATGCAGCAAATCCACGGAATGGCCGCCCGGGTTGACCCGTCGGCCACGGCATTTCCACATCGTCGGAGCCAGAGCGAACTCCTCATCCTGGCACAGTGGGCGGACCCGGCCGAGACCGAGCGAAACGTTGGCTGGGCGCGAGCCTTCTTCGAGGCGATGCGGCCATTCGCGGCGGGCGGAGTATACGTCAATGATTTGGGTGAAGAAGGCGAGGGCAGGGTCAGGGACGCGTACGGGGCGAACTATGATCGTCTTGCCGCCGTCAAAGCCGCTTACGACCCCACCAACCTATTCAGGTCGAACCAGAACATCCGCCCGAGCGTATAGCCAACATCACGTGTTCCGGGGCATCCGTTGAATTCCGGATGCCGAACCTTCCATGCTTGGGTGCGGAGTGTCATCGTTGCAGCATGCAGACGGTATATGAGGCGGCCGGCGGTGCCGACTTTTTCCTAGCCCTGGCCAACGCCTGGCATGCCAGGGTCATGGCCGACGATGTGGTCAGCCATGCCTTCAGCCACGGATTCCATACCGACCACAGCATGCGGCTTGCTGCCTATTGGGCTGAGGCTTTGGGCGGCCCGCCGGACTATTCGGGCTCCTACGGCGACGAGACATCAGTAGTGCGGATCCACAGCGGCAACGGTCCGCACGACGAGATGGACCGGCGGGCAACCGCCTGCTTCGACCAAGCCCTGACGGACGTCGGGCTCACCGCCGACAACGCCCTCCGCAAAGTGCTGCACGACTAATTCGCCTGGGCGACGAACACCACAATGTCCCGGTACCAGCGTTCCCCGGACGACGTGCCCGACGGGCTGCGCATCCCGCTGTGGTCCTGGGACGGGCTGCTCGGCGAAGGCTGAACAAGGCCACTTTCCGGAATTGGCTATGGTGTGCCCGCTTCGCGGCCACCTACCGTGGACGGGTAAGTACTCCCGGCGGAGTTTCCCGAAATCCAGAGACGGACCAGCATGCCCACCGTTGTGAACGAATATCCCTTCTCCCAGGTCGACGTCTTTGCCCCGGGGCCCAAGGCAGGCAACCCGGTCGCCGTCGTCCATGACGCCGAAGGCCTGTCCACTGAACAGATGCAGAGCTTCGCGAACTGGACCAACCTGTCGGAGACCACGTTCCTGCAGAAGCCGACCCACCCGGAGGCGGACTACAAGCTGAGGATCTTTACCCCGGCGTCCGAACTGCCGTTTGCCGGGCATCCCACGCTGGGCTCTGCCCACGCCTGGCTGGACAAGGGCGGCCAGGCACGCCGCGACGGGGTGCTGGTGCAGGAATGTGAGGCAGGGCTGGTGAAAATCCGCCGCACCGGTAGCGATCTGGCCTTCGCGGCACCGCCGCTCTTCCGGTCCGGCCCGGTTGAACCGGCGCTATTGGAACAGGCCATCGCCAGCCTGGGCATCGACGCCGCCCAGGTCCTTGGCAGCAACTGGGTGGACAACGGCCCGGGCTGGATAGGAATCCGGCTGGAATCAGCCGAGCAGGTTCTGGAGCTTGAGCCCGATTTCGCCGTGATGGGCCCGTTGAACACGGGCGTCATCGGGGCCTACGCCGAAGGCGGTCCGGCGGACTATGAGGTCCGCGCGTTCGTGCCAGGTTGCAGCGTTCCCGAGGACCCGGTAACCGGCAGCCTCAACGCCGGGCTGGCGCAGTGGCTCCTCAGCGAAGGAGTAGTGGACGGCAATTACACCGTCCAGCAAGGCACCGTCCTGGGACGCGGCGGCCTAGTGACTGTCACCATCGAGGACGAAAGTATCTGGGTCGGCGGGACCAGCCGGACCGTGGTGAGCGGCCGCGTTTCGCTGTGAGGACGGCGGCCGGGTCGCGGCTATCCTGACAGCAAGCCAACTTGGCCAGCACACTGCAAAGGAATCACCGTGGAAACCGACGAAACCGTGGATGGACAGGGACCGGTCAAGCCGGCCACCATCTACGAGGTGGCTCGGCTCGCCGGCGTTTCACACCAGACCGTGTCGCGGCACCTCCGGGGCAACGGAGGGCTCAAAGCGGCCACTGTTGCCAAGGTCCAAAGAGCCATCGAGGAGCTCAACTACAGCCCCAACATGGCGGCGAGGTCCCTCCGGACCCGGCGCGTCTACCGGATCGTCATCATCGTTCCGGAGGCCACGCAGTACGTCCCCGTGCGGATGCTGAACGGTGCCGCCGCCGCAGCCCACGAGGCAGGCTTCCTGGTTGACGTCATCGCGCTGGAAGGCTCCGCGGCCACCCGGTCCAACCGGCTCCTCAGCCTGCTCGGCAGCGAACAGCTCGCCGGTGTGCTGTCCTTCGTCCCGCTCGGTAGCATGCAGAAGCATCTGGACGCCGCCCACTCCGGACTTCCCGTGGTGGTCGCAGGCGAATACGACGACCGGATGCGCGCCCGCGGCACCCTGGCCGACGGCGCCGCCGCCGCACGGATCGTGGAACACCTCGCAGCGCTGGGGCACCGGAAATTCTTCCACGTGGCCGGCCCCGAGCAGTGGCCATCCGCGAGGAACAGGCGGGCCGCCTACCTCGAGGCCGTCGAACAGCTCGGCCTCACGTCGGCGGGCGAATACCAGGGTGACTGGTCTGCCGAGTCCGGCCACGACGCCGGGCTAAACCTGCCGGTGGAGTCCGGCGTGACGGCGGTGTTCACCGGCAACGACCAGATGGCCATCGGCCTGATGCGCGCCCTGCATGAACGCGGCTTCAGAGTCCCGGAGGACATCAGCGTGTTCGGCTGGGACGACCTCCCCGAGTCCCGCTTCCTGGTGCCGTCGCTCTCCACCGTGAGCATGGACCTGGAGGCTCTGGGCCGTCTGGCCATGACCGAGCTGGTGACGGTGGTGCAGGGCAAGGAGTCTCCCAAGGGCTCCGCGGAGGACGAGAAGCTGCCGCTAATGGACCTCGTGATCCGCGAATCCACAGGCCCGGCCCGCCGCTAGCAGCCGGCCTCCGAACAGCCCCGGCGGGCCCGCTCACCCAGCCCGCCGCCGTCGGCGACGCAACCGCCGGACAGCCGACCCGCCGTCGTCGGCTTCAAAAAATGGGCCGTTGACTTAAATAGTGATCGATAACATACTTCTTTGTTATCGATCACTTTTGTATGTGCATACACCACCCGATTCCGCCAACGACGCCGGGATCCACCAAGACGAAAGGTTTCGACGATGAAATCCGCAAACCAAGCGAAAACCCCGCGCCGCTTCAAAGGCGCGAAGGTCGCCGCCATCCTCATCGCCGCGGCGCTGTCCCTGACCGCCTGCGGCGGGACAGGCACCAACGCCGCGGACGACGGCGGGACGGTCACCCTGCGCTTCACCTGGTGGGGCGGCGATGCCCGGCAGAAAGCCACCCAGAAGGTCATCGAAGCCTTCGAAGCCGAGAATCCGAACATCAAGATCAAGCCCGAATACGGTGACTGGAACGGCTACTGGGACAAACTGGCCACCCAGGTGGCCGCCAACGATGCCCCGGACATCATCCAGATGGACGAGAAATATGTCCGGGAGTACGGGGACCGCGGTGCGCTGCTGGACCTCAACAAGCTCAAGGGCCTGCAGACTTCTGACATCGACCCCACCGCACTCAAGACCGGGGACGTCAACGGGGAAATGTTCGGGCTGGTAACGGGCATCGCCACGTTTTCCATCGCCGCCAATCCTGCACTGCTGAAGAGCGCCGGCGTCGAAATGCCGGACGACAAGACCTGGAGCTGGGACGACTACCGCAAACTCAGCCAGCAGGTCAGCGAAAAATCCCGTGGTGTCACCGGCACCGGGGTGGGCTACAACGACACCGACCTCTACATCTGGGCACGCCAGCACGGCGACCGGCTCTACGACGAGAACAGCAACGTGGTGATCAAGCCCGAAACGCTCGAATCGTTCTGGGAAAACCTCGTGGAGCTTTCCACCTCCGGGGCTGCCCCGAAGCCGTCGGAGATCATCGAAAACGCGTCCGCCTCGCTGAACCAGAGCACGCTCGCCCAGGGCAAGCAGGCGTTCGCCGGCATCTTCAACACCCAGCTCACCGCGTACAAGAGCAGCGGCCAGAACCTGACGCTCCTCCGGCTGCCCGGCGAATCGCAGGCCGAACAGCGCGGCGCCTACTACAAGCCGTCCATGTTCTGGTCCGTTTCGTCACGGACCAAGCACCCCGAGGCGGCCGAGAATTTCCTGAACTTCCTGGCCAACAGCCAGGCCGCGGGCGACGTCCTGCTGACCGAACGCGGCATCCCCGCCAACACCAAGGTGCGGGACGCCATCGCGGACAAAATCACTCCGACGGACAAGGCCGCCGTCGACTTCGTCGACTCCATCGCGGACGAGGTGACCGAGGCCCCGCCCATCACGCCCTCCGGCGGCAGCGCCATCCAGGAGATCCTGGCCCGCCACACCTCGGACGTCCTGTTTGAACGCACGACGCCGGCCACGGCCGCCCGGGCGGTCATCACCGAACTCCAGTCAGCCATCAGAAAGTGACCATGAAGCAGGAAGCACAACCCATGACAGCAACCGGCGCACCGTTGCGCGTAGGAATCATCGGAACCGGGGGAATCGCCAACGCCCATGCTGAAGCACTGTCCGGCCGGGACAATGTGGAGCTGGCAGTGGCCGTGGACCTGGATCCGTCCCGGGCCGAGGCCTTTGCCGCAAAATGGAACATCCCCCGGATCGCAGCTGACCTGCAGTCCGAGGCAGACCTGCGTTCGGCCGGTGGCGGGCTGGACTTGGTAGTGGTGTGCACGCCACCGGCCAGCCACATGGGCCTGGCCGTCGAGGCGCTGGGTCTTGACCTGCACGTGGTGGTGGAGAAACCGCCGGCGCTGTCCCTCGAGCAGATGCGCGCACTGATGGCGGCCGAGGCCGCGTCCCGCGGAACCGTGAGCTGCGTCTTCCAGCACCGCTTCGGGTCTGGTGCACGCCGCGTCCTTGAACTGTCCGAAACGGGAGCGCTGGGCCGGCCGCTGGTGGGCACGTGCAACACCCTGTGGTTCCGGGACCAGGCCTACTTCGACGTCCCGTGGCGCGGACTGTGGGACGTAGAAGGCGGCGGCCCCACCATGGGCCACGGCATCCACCAGTTCGACCTGCTCCTGAACCTGTGGGGACCGTGGCAGGAAGTGTCCGCGTTCGCGTCCAAGCTGGCCCGCAACACGGACACCGAGGACGTGTCCGCCGCGGTGGTCCGGTTTGAATCCGGCGCCATCGCCACGGTGATGAATTCCGTGATCTCCCCGCGCGAGACGTCCCAGCTGCGGCTCGACTTCGAACGGGCCACCCTTGAACTGGAACACCTCTACGGCTACGACAACGGCCACTGGACCCTCACTCCCGCCCCCGGCTCAGAGGAGCTGTCCGAACTGTGGCAGGCCACCGAGGCCAACATTCCCAGCGGGCACAGCGCGCAGTACTCGGTGATCCTGGCCCGGCTCGCGGCCGGGCAGGTTCCGCCGGTGTCCCTGGCCGAGGCATATCCGACCATGGAGCTGGCCGCCGCCATCTACGCCTCGAGCGTGACCGGTAAGACCATCAGCAGGAACGAAATCGGCGAAGGGCATGCGTTCTTCACCCGGATGGACGGCCACATGGAGCCGTGGACGCGGGCTGCGTCAGAGGAGACCCCGGCACAGAAGGAGAGTGCACACGCATGAGCGGCATAAACGGAATCAGCTGGAACAACGACGGCAAGGCAGTCATCATCCGGATCGGCGGCGCCGAGGTCACCAGCTACACGTTCCTGCCCGACGACGCGCAGCGGGAGTCGCCGCGGCCGGGCTTCCACCCGCTCCGCACCCTGGCCGGGGACTCGCTGAGCGTTTTCCGCCCGCACGATCACACCTGGCACAAGGGCCTGGCCTGGTCCCTGCCGCATTTCGGGGACGAGAACTTCTGGGGTGGACCCAGCTACCGTCGCGGCCAGGACTACCAGTGGCTGCCCAACAACGGCTCCATGCAGCATCAGGAGATTCTCGACGCCGGCTTGGTGGACGGGCGGTTCCGCTTCTCCCACTCGCTCGCCTGGATCACACAGTCCGGCCAGCACGTGGTGGATGAAATCCGCACCTTTGAAATCTCCGAAAACCCCGACGGCGGCTCCTGGGTCATAGCCTTCGAGACTGCCATGACGAATGTGTCCGGAGTGGACATCCGCATCGGGTCGCCCACCACCGAAGGCCGGGACAATGCCGGCTACGGCGGGCTGTTCTGGCGCGGCCCGCGCGACTTCACCGGCGGCAGGATCTTGGGTCCCGACGGCGCCTCCGGGGAGGAGCTTCGCGGCCGGCGCGGACCCTGGCTCGCCTTCGTGGGCCAGCACGACGGAACCGGCAACCTCTCCACCGTGGTCATGGTGGACGATGCACGCAACGAGCAGCACCCGCCCGAATGGTTCACGCGCACCGAACCGTTTGCCTGCATGGGTCCGGCACCGTTCTTCAGCGCGGAAGTCCCCTTCACCAACGGTGCGACGCTGACCAACCGGTACTCCTTCGTTGCGGCCGACGGCGACTCGACCCCGGAGCGGCTCACGGCTCTGACGGCGGAAGGCGGAGAAGCGCTCCGGAAGCTGGCAGCAGTGACGATCCGGGCGGGGGCCCGGCGGTGAGTTCGGCGCGGGACCTCCCGTTCTTCCCGGGCGGGACGGCACTCACGCGGCTGGCGGTGTACAACTGGGCAGCGGCCGACGGCACCTGCGGCGGTTCACCCCACGTGCATACGGCTTCCACCGAGGCCTACCTGGTGATCGACGGGAGCGGCCAGGTGGAGACCCTCAGCAGCGCCGGCTTCGAAACGCATGGGCTGAAGGCCGGGGACCTGCTGTGGTTCAGCCCCGGAACGGTGCACCGGCTGATCAACCACGGGGACTTGGATCTGCTGGTGGTGATGCAGAATGCCGGGCTGCCGGAAGCGGGGGACGCCGTCCTCACGTTTGTCCCGGAGGTCCTCCGGGACCACGACCTGTACCGGCGCCTGGCAACCCTGCCCTACCCGGAGACCAGTGAGGAAACCCGGGCGATGGCGGCGCTGGCGCGGCGGGACGCCGCGCTGGCCGGTTACGCGGAGCTGCGTGCCGCCGTCGAACACCAGGGCCCTTCTGCCCTGCACGGCTTCCACCAGGCCGCCGCCGAGCTGGTTCGGGAGCGGGTCCCGGAATGGAGGAAGCTCTGGGCCGATACGGTGCAGGCCGAGACCCGCACGGCCGAACAGTGGCTGGCGGACCTGGCGGACGGCGCGGCCCCGCACCTGTCCCGGGCATCGGTGGCCCGGGCCGAACCCCAGGGTGGTGAGGGCATTGGCGAGCGCCCTTACGGCATGTGCGGCCGGCTCCAGACCTGGCGGGCGGGCGGGGCGGCCTAGCCTTGACTGGACTGGCCGTGGCGCCGGCTCAGCCAGCGATGTCCGGTGCAGCGAGCTCACGGCCATGTACCGCGATCAAGTCCCTGCTTAGTGCCCGGACCTCGTCCAGTTCAGTTGAGAGTCCTGCCAGCACGATGCCGGCGTCGGCCGTCTGGGAAGCTGAATCCTCGTCCGCGAGCCCGTCGGCGCGAAGGTTGATCAGGGACTCAACCAGGCGGAATGCCAGTTCACCCAGGGGCGCCCTGCCGGTGCCGTTGGCCGCTGGACTAAGCTCCTCGACCCTCTGGCCAAGGTTACGGTACAGCTGCCGGAGTTCCCGCCTGTCCGCCATGAACGGCTCAAAACGTTCCGCACGCGCCTCGGGCAGGTGGTAGAGAATGCCGAGGTTCCAGCGGGCACTGCACAGCAGGCCTCCGTCATAGAGCGCGACGGCGTGCAGCGCAGCGGCCGCTGTCACGGCGCCTGCCGGTCCTTGGGCCGCGTGGACGGCCCTCGCGAAGTCCAGGCCGCCGGCCACAGTGCCCATGAGCAGTTCGCCCAGGATCTCATCTTTGGTGCCGAAGTGGTGGTAGAGAGATGACTGGCGGATTCCCACGGCGTCGGCGATGGCCCTGGTGGAGGTGTTCGCAAAGCCCTGGCTGGTGAAGAGCTCGGCCGCCGCATCGAGGATTTCGTCCCGGGCGGTGGCGCCTGGGCGCACTGGCTGCTGTTTGCGGGGTCGTCCCGGTCCGGCTGAAGTCACCCCACATTCTTACACCGGCGCAGGGTGCCGAGTCGCCGCCGCACGCACCTCCGACCGGCGCGGCAAAGTGGTGAGTTTTTATTTACCGGACCGAAATACCGCGTCATCCAGCTTTTACATCGGCGAAACGGAACCGGGACACTTCACTGGAAAACTATCAAGTGACCGGTATTTCGGAGGAGCCATCAAGCGGCTACCCAAATGTGGTCACCAGCCCCCGTTCCAGACACGGAGAAACCGATGACTTCCACCATTTCGACGGCGTCCGCCCACGCAGACGATGCAGACCTGACGTCGCTCGGCTACCAGCCGTCATTGCACCGCAAACTTGGCCGCTATGCTTCCTTCGCCGCAGGATTTTCGTTCGTCTCCATCCTCACCACCATCTTTCAGCTCTTCGCTTTCGGCTACTCCTTCGCCGGCCCGGCGTTCTTCTGGACCTGGCCCGTCGTGCTGGTCGGCCAACTGCTCGTGGCCCTCAACTTCGCCGAACTCGCCGCCCGATACCCTCTCTCCGGAGCCGTCTACCAGTGGGCGCGCCGCATGGGAGGCGAAGTGGTGGGCTGGTTCGCCGGCTGGTTCATGGCCATCGCCCAGGTGGTCACGGCGGCCGCTGCCGCCATCGCGCTGCAGGTGGTCCTTCCCCAGCTCTGGGACGGCTTCCAGCTGGTGGGCGGCGACCCTGCACTCACCACCGTCACCGGTGCCGCCAACGCCGTGGTCCTCGGTGCCGCCCTCCTGGTGCTAACCACCGTGATCAATTGCCTCGGCGTCAGGCTCATGTCCCACATCAACTCCATCGGAGTGACCTGCGAGATCGTCGGCGTCGCCGCCGTCATCCTCGCCCTTGTTTCCGCCGCCCAGCGCGGACCCGACGTCGTCGCGGACATCAGCGTGGTGACCGGCTCGGACCTCGGTGCCGTGGGCGCCTTCCTCGTCTCCGGCCTCATGGCCGCCTATGTCATGGTCGGTTTCAACTCCGCCGGTGAACTCTCCGAGGAGACGAAGAACCCGCGCAGGACAGCACCGCGCACCATCCTTTCGGCCCTGATCATTTCGGGCATCGGCGGCGGGCTCATGATCATCACCGCACTCATGGCCGCACCCAGCCTCGACGACGGACGCCTCGCCACGGAGGGCCTGCCTTACGTACTGACCGCCGTCCTGGGAACCTTCTGGGGCAAGGTCCTGCTGGTGGATGTCGCCGTCGCGATCTTTGTCTGCACCCTGGCCATCCAGACGGCTGGATCCCGCCTGGTGTTCTCGATGGCCCGGGACGGAAAGCTCCCCGCCTCGGCCCTCCTCTCCGCGGTCCACCCGCAGCGCGGCACTCCGATGTGGCCGTCCATCGCCATCGGCGCCCTCGCCGTCGGCGTCCTGGCCATCAACATCGGCAACGCGGCGCTCTTCACCACCCTCTGCAGCGTCTGCATTGTCATGGTCTACCTGGCCTACCTCCTGGTCACCGTGCCGCAGCTGCTCAGCCGTCTCCGCGGTGACTGGGACCGGGTGGGCCAGACCATGCCCGCCGGGCTGTTCTCGCTGGGACGCTGGGGACTCCCGGTCAATCTCCTGGCCGTCCTTTACGGCGCGGTGATGGTGGTCAACCTCGCCTGGCCACGCCCCGAGGTCTATGACCCCTCCGGCGAAAACGGGCTCCTGCTGTATTCCGCCCCGCTCATGGTGGGCGCCGTTCTGCTCCTGGGCGTCTGGGTACGGAGCCGCAAGACCTCCGAAGTAACAGCTGCCTAGGCACCGACGCCGCATGCCCGCCACCACAGCCAACACCGCTAAGAAATGACTGACATGACCCAGACGCTCGAAACCCACACCCTCGAAACCACAGAGACAGCCGCCGCTACGACAACGACGGCGGGCGCCCGCGCGCACGCCCGTGCGCAGCACGGACGAACGGCCGGCACCATGATCCACGTGCCCGCGGCAGCAGCCCCGGAACGCCTGACGGCCGGACTGTCGGCGGAGGCCGCGGCATCGCTCACCTGGGCCGAGTCGCTCGCCTTTGGCCGGTACACCCATCTGGAACTGGCCCGGGGCACCAGGATCCGCCTGACGGATACCGACGGCGACTCCTGCGTCCACGCTGCCCTGTTCCGTAGCGGCGCCCACTACGAGCGGATCAACGTCGCCGACACCGTGAAGGTCCCCTGGCAGGCGTACCTGGGGCAGGGCCACCCGCTGCTGTCAGACGCCGGCCGGCTGATGGCCACGGTGGTCGCCGACTCCTCGGGGCGGCACGACGCCCTCACCGGGACCACTAACCTCGCCGGAAACCAAGCCAAATACGGTGCAGGCTCCGCGCACAGCGCCTCCCCCGCCGGCCGTGAACTGCTGACCCTGGGCGCCCTCAAGCACGGCATCAGCCAACGGGAAGTGCCGCCATCGGTGTCCTTCTTCAAGGGCATCACGGTTGACCCGGACGGAAGCATCCGTTTTACCGGCAGCTCCGCTGCAGGAACTGCCGTCGAAATGCTGCTGCACATGGACGCCGTCCTGGTACTGGCCAACACCGCCCACCCCCTGGACCCCCGCCCCGCCTTCACCGGGAGCACCGTGGACATCGTCGCCTGGCAGGCACCCCAGGACCTTGAGGCCCTGGCAGCAAGCGGCCTGGGATTCCAACTCGCCCCCGAACACCTGCTTGCCCTGCAGAACACCGAAAACGACTACGCAGCAAGGACTTCCGCATGAGCACCGCCGCCGCCACCCGCAAGCCCGACGCCCGGCTCCAACCGGACGCAGGGACCGCCGCCCTGGTCCCGGGACACGTCATCCTGGACGAATACGTCGAAGCCCGCGGTCCCTGGTCGGCCGTCGTTGCCGCCGGCGACGTTCTGACCATCGTTGACCTCGAAGGCAACCAGGCCGTCGACTGCCTGCTCTACGCAGCCGGCGACGTCGGCACGCGCTACTCCGCCGCCGTCACCATCGCCTCGCAGCGGTCCATCATCCTCACCACCGGATCCGCCCTCCGGGCGGACAGCGGCGAAGCGCTCATGACAGTGATGGCAGACGAAGTGGGAGTGCACGACACCGTCGGCGGCGCCTGTTCGCAGGAATCGAACACCCTGCGCTATGGGCAGCACACCCACGAACAGCACGCCTGCGTGGAGAACTTCCTCATCGAAGGCTCCAAATGGGGCCTCGGAAAGCCGGACCTCGTCTCCAACATCAACTGGTTCATGAACGTTCCAGTGGACCCGGACGGAGCCCTCGGCATTGTGGACGGGCTGTCCGCACCCGGGAAGCGAGTGGCCCTCCGAGCCGAGACGGACACCCTGGTCCTGGTCTCCAACTGCCCGCAAATCAACAACCCCTGCAACGGCTTCAATCCCACGCCGGTGCGGATGGTCGTCACCCGTCCGGAGGCTTCCCGATGAACCGCTTTGACACCCTCCTCATAGCCAACCGCGGCGAAATCGCCTGCCGCATCATCGAATCGGCCCGCAAGGCCGGGCTGCGGACCGTAGCTGTGTTCTCCGAGGCGGACCGCGGCGCCAAGCACGTCCGCCTCGCCGATGAAGCCGTGTTGCTGGGGCCCGCGCCGGCCAAGGAGTCCTACCTCCGGGTTGACGCCATCCTGGCAGCCGCCGCCTCGACCGGCGCCGGCGCCATCCACCCCGGCTACGGCTTCCTCTCCGAGGACGCGGGGTTCGCCGAGGCCGTGGAAGCCTCCGGACTGGTGTTCGTGGGCCCCACCCCGGAGCAGCTGCGCATCTTCGGCACCAAGCACACCGCCCGCGACGCCGCCCAGCGCGCCGGAGTGCCCATGATCGCCGGCTCGGGACTGCTCGCGGACCTCGACGCCGCCGTCGCGGCAGCCTCGGAGATCGGCTTCCCGCTAATGCTCAAAGCCACCGGCGGGGGCGGCGGCATCGGCATGGCGGTGTGCCGCAGCGAAGCAGAGCTCGCCGGGAACTACGCCCGCGTCGCCCGGCTGGCCGGCTCCAGTTTCGGCACCGACGGGGTGTTCGCTGAGCGGTACGTCGAACACGCCCGCCACGTCGAAGTGCAGGTCTTCGGCGACGGCGAAGGCCGGGTGGTGAGCCTGGGAGACCGCGACTGCTCGCTCCAGCGCCGCCATCAGAAGGTGCTCGAGGAAGCACCCGCCCCGGACCTTCCCGCCGGGCTGCGCGAAGAACTGCACCGCAGTTCACGGGCCCTGTGCGCATCGGTGGGCTACCGCTCCGCAGGAACTGTCGAATTCGTCTACGACCCGGCCCGCCAACAGGCCTCCTTCCTCGAAGTGAACGCCCGGCTGCAGGTGGAGCACCCCGTAACCGAGGCCGTCACCGGCGTGGATCTCGTGGAATGGATGCTGAGCCTGGCCCAGGAGCGGCCCGTGCTGGACGGCGTCCCGGACAGCCTTCCGGTAACGGGCCACGCGGTGGAAGCACGGATCTACGCCGAGGACCCGGCCCGGAACTTCCAACCCAGCGCCGGAACCGTCACCAACGCCCAGTACCCGCCGTGCGAGGAATCAGCACGCTATGCCGTCCGCGTTGACGCCTGGGTGGAAACCGGCAGCGAGGTGTCCACCAACTACGACCCCCTGCTGGGCAAGCTCATCACCTCCGGCGGCACCCGGGAGGAGGCTTTCGACTCCTTGGCGAGAGCGTTGGCCCAGACCCGGATCGACGGCATCGAGACCAACCTGGGCATGCTGCGCGCGGTCACCGGGCTGGGAGTAGTGCGTTCCGCGGAACACTCCACCGGAACCCTGGACACCGTGGGCGACCCGGAACCCCGCATCACGGTGGAGCGCCCCGGCCTGCAGACCAGCGTGCAGGACTGGCCCGGCAGAACCGGGCTCTGGCAGGTGGGCGTGCCGCCAAGCGGACCCATGGATGACCTGTCCTTCCGCCTCGGCAACACGGCACTAGGCAACCCTGAGGGCACGCCCGGCCTGGAATTCACAGTGGCCGGCCCGGCGCTGCGCTTCACACACACCACCACGGTCTGCGTCACCGGCGCCGACGTGACCGTCACAGTCAACGGCTCTGCAGTTGCCGCCTGGGAACCAGTCGCGGTACCGGCCGGCGGTGTGCTGGACATCGGCTCCGCCGACGGGGCCGGGTTGCGCGGCTACGTGCTATTCGAGGGGGGCCTCGACCTTCCGGAGTATCTCGGCAGTGCCTCGACCTTCACGTTGGGTCAGTTTGGCGGCCACGGCGGCCGTGTCTTGCGGGCCGGGGACGTGCTGCGAACGGTCACGGACAAAGCACCGGAAACGGTACCCGCAGCTGTCCCCGTCGAAAGCCGCCCGGCACTGACCACGCAGTGGCAGCTCATGGTGGTGGAAGGGCCGCACGGCGCCCCGGAATTCTTCCAGCGCGAGGACATCGACGAACTTTTCGCGACAGCCTACGAGGTGCACTTCAACTCGGCCAGGACCGGCGTCCGGCTCATCGGCCCGAAGCCGCGCTGGGCCCGGAACGACGGCGGCGAGGCTGGCCTGCACCCTTCCAACATTCACGACACTGCCTACTCGGTGGGTGCGCTGGACTTCACCGGCGACACGCCCATCCTGCTCGGCCCCGACGGCCCCAGCCTGGGCGGCTTCGTCTGCCCCGTTACCGTAGTGACCGGCGACCGCTGGAAGCTCGGCCAGCTCAGGCCGGGGGACAAAGTCCGCTTCGTTCCGGTCAAGTCTGTCCAGGCGCCTTCCGCCAAGGAGCTCGGACCGGCCCGGCAGCAGATCCTTCCGGGCGCAAGCACGGCAGGCGCCGGCAGCTTGCCGGGTGCCCCGACCGCCGTCGGACATTCCGGGGCGCCAAGAGGAGACGGTGACGACGGCGTGCTGGGCCGGGTGCCTGAAGGTGATGGCCGGCCGGCCGTCACCTACCGCCGCTCCGGGGATGACAACCTCCTCGTGGAGTATGGCGACATGGTGCTGGACCTCGGCCTCCGTGCCCGGGTCCACGCCCTGCATCGGGAGCTCGAGAAGCTGCGGATCCCCGGCATCGTGGACCTCACTCCCGGCATCCGCTCGCTGCAGGTCAAGGCTGACCCGTCTGTTCTTCCCACCTCCCGCCTCCTGGGCATCGTGCGGGAGATCGACGCGGAGCTGCCGGCCAGCTCTGAGCTCGTTGTTCCGAGCCGCAAGGTCAGGCTCCCGCTGTCCTGGGATGATCCGGCCACCCGCGAGGCGATCGAACGGTACATGGCCGGCGTGCGCGACGACGCCCCCTGGTGCCCGTGGAACATCGAGTTCATCCGCCGCATCAACGGCCTGGATTCGGTGAACGACGTCTTCGACACCGTCTTCAACGCCGACTATCTCGTGCTCGGGCTGGGCGACGTCTACCTCGGTGCTCCCGTGGCCACGCCGCTGGACCCGCGGCACCGCCTGGTCACCACGAAGTACAACCCCGCCAGGACCTGGACCCCGGAAAACGCCGTGGGCATCGGCGGCGCGTACATGTGCATTTACGGCATGGAGGGTCCGGGCGGCTACCAGTTCGTCGGCCGCACCACCCAGGTCTGGTCCCGGCACGCCACAGCCGCCCCGTTCGAGCCCGGCTCGCCGTGGCTGCTGAGGTTCTTCGACCGGATCTCCTGGTACCCCGTCAGCCCGGAGGAACTCCTGGACCTGCGGGCGGACATGGCGGCCGGCCGCGGCCGGGGCGTCGAGATCGAGGACGGTACGTTCTCCCTGGCCGAACACGAGGAGTTCCTGGCCCGCAACAGCGATTCTATTGCGGATTTCAGGGTGCGGCAGGAAAAGGCCTTCGCCATCGAACGTCAGGCATGGGAGGACGCCGGCGAGTTCGACCGTGCCGAGCAGGCCGTCGCCATCGCCCCGCCGTCAGAAGAAGTGGTGGTTCCCGACGGCGGAACCCTGGTCACGTCTCCGTTCGCGGCGAGCGTCTGGAAGGTCGACGTCGCGCCCGGGGACAAGGTGGTGGCAGGCCAGCCACTGGTCTCCATCGAAGCCATGAAGATGGAGACGGTCCTCACCGCGCCGAGCGACGGCATTGTGCGCCGGGTACTGCCGTCCGCCGGCACCCAGGTGGTGGCCGGCGAGGCCCTGGTGGTCCTTGCGGCGGCGGAACTGAACGAAATCGAACATGTTCTCGAAGGGAGCGCGGTATGAGTGACGTCAGCGGGGCAACCACGGCGCGCGTGATGGCGGCGCTCGCCGCAATCGACGCCGTCGACCGGCCCGAGATCTGGATCAAGGTCCGGGGCCGGGACGAGCTCCTGGCCGAAGCGGCCGGCATCGACGCGGCCGTGGCGGCTGGCGCCTCCCTGCCTCTGGCGGGACTGCTGCTCGCGGTCAAGAACAACGTGGACGTCGCTGGAATCAGCACGACGGCGGCCTGCCCCGGTTTCGGCTATGAGCCGGCAGAGGACGCCGTGGCCGTTGCACGCCTGCGCAAGGCGGGCGCCCTGGTGCTGGGCTCGACCAACCTTGACCAGTTCGCCACCGGACTGGTGGGGACCCGGAGCCCGTATGGGGCCGTCCGCGATTCGCGGCGGCCGGACCGGATCTCGGGAGGATCCAGCTCAGGGTCCGCCGTGGCGGTCGCCCTGGGGCTCGTGGACATTGCCATCGGCACGGACACAGCCGGCTCCGGGCGTGTTCCGGCGGGGCTGCAGGGAATCGTGGGCATCAAGCCGACCCTGGACGTCGTCTCCACTGCCGGGATGGTTCCGGCGTGCCGGTCCTGGGACACTGCCACCATCCTGGCCCGCGACCTCGACACTGCCGAACTGGCCATGGGGATCATGGCCGGGGAATCCCGGACGTGGCCTGCAGACGTACGGCTGGCGGCACCGTCGCGACCCCGAATCGCCTACCCGGCCTCGTTACCGGCGCTCCCTCCCGCATGGGCTGCGCAGTTCGGCGCGCAGATCGAACGGCTGCGCGCCACCGGCGTGGACGCCGAGCCGATCGAACTGGATGTCTTCCTCCAGGCGGCCCGGCTGCTTTACGACGGCGCCCTTGTCGCCGAGCGCCACGGCGCCGTCGGAACATTCATTGACGCCGCAGTTGCGGGCAACAAGTCCGGAAGCGGCACCGTCGGGCTGGACCCGACAGTCACCGGAATCATCAGCGCAGCGGGCCGCGTGCCCGCCCACCAATATGTAACCGACACTGCGGCGCTGGAGGAGCTGAAACGGGAAGCCCTGTCCCGGCTCGAGGGATTTGATGCCCTGATTGTGCCTACCACTCCCTTCCACCCAACGCTGGCCGACGTGGCCGCGGATCCCGTGGGAGTCAACTCGCGAATGGGCACGTACACCAACTTCTGCAACCTCTTCGATTTGTGCGCAGTCGCGGTGCCGGCCGGCACAGTGGAGGAGTCCCGCGGCGGTGAAGTCGCCCAGTTCGGCCTCACCGTGGTGGGACGGACGTTCGACGACGGCGTCGTGGCCGACATTGCCCGAAGGATTGAGGTGACGCCGGACCTCCCGGCGCTGTTTGCTTCCGGTGCAGCCCCAAGCCGCCCCGCCGTAAAACGGCTGCCGTGGCCCGCGGCCGCTGGCGCCGCCGCCGTGCCGCTCGTGGTGGTGGGAGCCCATCGGAAGGGTCAGCCGCTGATGGCCGAACTGGAACAGCGCGGTGCGTTCTGGGATGGTCCGGTCACGCTGGCTCCCCGGTACCGGATGGTCGCGCTGGACACGCAGCCGCCCAAGCCCGGCGTCGTTCGTTCCGACGACGGCGCCGAACTGGCGGCGGAGCGCTGGCTGCTGTCCGAGGCTGCGCTGGGGTCTTTCCTCGCGGAGCTCCCCGAACCCATGCTGCTGGGGTCGGTTCTGCTGAATGACGGTTCGACGGCGGTGGGTTTCGCCTGCGATGCGGTGGCGGCATCCCACGGCAGGGACATCACGCACTTCGGGGACTGGCTGGCTGCCCAGGCCGCGGCCGGCACCTCCGCCGAGCCCTCCGGCCAGGGCATCTGGCGGGATGCCGGCGATGCCCTCATCCGGGGGCTGCAGCGGGGGCGCCGCTAGCTCCGGAGGTTCGCGCCGGAGGCGCGGTTTCGCGGTGGCGGCCGTACCCTCAGGAAAACTCCTTCAGCACTTCCGTCAGGAGGCGGCCCGGCTGGCCGAGCCGCACGTGAGCGCCATTGGAGGCCACCAGTTCCCCTGCAATAACGACGTCGGTGACGTCGCTGGCTGTGGCACTGAACGGGAACTGCTCTGCCTTGGAACCGGCAGTGCGGGCTGAGTCGGGAGTCACGGCCATCAGATCGCAGACCGCCCCGACCGCCAGCGCAGACGCGGCAATAGGTGTGGCCATGGAGCGGGTGGCCCCATCCGTAGCGGCCCGCAGCAGTTCCTGCGGGGAGAACCTGCCGCGCTGGCCGGAACCGAGTCGTTCCCCGTGTTCCAGCGTGCGCATTTCAATCCAGGGATCGATGACGGCGTGCTGGTCCGTGCCCAGCGCAATGGTGGCTCCGGCGTCGGACAATGCGCGGGCCGGACCGATCCCGTCGGCGAGGTCGGCTTCGGTACTCGGGCACATCACCACCGTGGCGCCGGCATTGCCGAGCAGGGCGATGTCCCCGGACGTCAGGTGCGTGGCATGGACGGCCGAGAGCCGCCCGGACAGCAGGCCGTGCCGCTCCAACAGGCCCGCGGGGGTGACGCCGTAGGCCTCCAGGCAGGCCTCGTTCTCCGCCGGCTGTTCGCTGAGGTGGATGTGGAGGGGCATATCCGCCGGCAGCTGTTCGGCCACCGCCGCCAAGTCCGTAGCGGGCACGCCGCGCACGGAATGCAGCGCGGCCCCCACGCCGACCATCTCCGGTGGAAAGCTTTGCGCGACTTCGTTCCGGAGCGAAAAGAGCCTCTCCAGCCAGGCCTGGACGTTGGCGTCGCCGAACCGCTGCTGTTCGGGGCTCAGCGGCGTACCGATCCCTCCCGCCAGATACAGCGTGTCCAGGAGCGTCAGGCGGATCCCGGCCGCCATTGCCGCCCGGGCCAGGGCCAGCTCCATGGCATGCGGTTCCGCGTAGGGAGCGCCGCCAGGCTGGTGGTGGACATAGTGGAACTCGGCCACGCTGCTGAAGCCGGCGACCACCATTTCCGCGAACACGGCCCTGGCAAGCTTTTCGTAGGTTTCCGGCGTCAGTTCGGCCGCGCTCCGGTACATCTGCTCCCGCCACACCCAGAAATCACCGCGTCCGTCATGTGTCCGTCCGCGCAGGATCCTGTGGAAGGCGTGGGAGTGGGCGTTGGCGGCAGCCGGAAAGACGACGCCCTTCAGGATGTGGTCGCCGGGCTGCGGTTCCGCGCCGGAAGTGATCCGCTCGATGCGGCCGTCCCGCACGTCCAGCCGCACCGACGCGCGCACTGCGGGGCCACCGTCGGCTTCGCCGGTGCCACCGGCGCCAGCCACAACAGCCGTCTCGCACCAGAGCCCGGTGACAGCAGGCCCGGTCACAGGAGACCCTCCAGGACATCCGCAAGGGCGACGGCGCCGATGCCGGCGTCCTCGTCGGCAACATACTCCTCCGGCGAATGCGAGATGCCGCTGGGATTGCGGACGAAGAGCATCGCGGACGGCACATAGGCCGAGAGCACCCCGGCGTCGTGGCCGGCTCCGGTAGCCAGCAGCGGGGCGTCGGGCAGGATCCCGCTGATCCGCTGGGTCAGGCCGGGATCGAAATGGACAGTGTCGCTGTAGGACTCTTCCGTGAGGGAAACGGAGCATCCTTCGGTGGCCGCTATCTGCCGGGCGGCGGCGTAGATCGTTTCGATCAGCCGGGCGGTCACGGCATCGTCAGGGTGCCGGGCATCGAGCCACATGTCCACGCGGGAGGCAATGACGTTGGTTCCGCCGGGCACCGGCATCAGGCGTCCCACCGTGGCACGCGCATCCGGCTGGGCTGCAGCGGCGTCGCGTACGGCGACGATGATCTGTGCCGCTGCGACCATCGGATCCGCACGGTCCGCCATTAGGGTGGTGCCGGCGTGGTTGCCCTGGCCGCTGATGCTCAGCTTCCAGCGGCCGTGCCCCAGGATGGAACTTCCGACGGCGATGGCCGGGCCGCCCGTGCCCAGGCCCTTGCCCTGTTCCACGTGCAGTTCGACAAAGTCGCCGATCCGCGCCAGGGCCTGGGGATCCGGACCGACGTGCCTGGGATCGAGGCCGTTCAACCGTGCGACGTCCGCAAAGGTGTTGCCGTCGCCGTCGCGCAGGTTCCGTGCCTTGTCAACGTCGATGGCTCCGGTGAGCAGGCGCGATCCGAGGCAGGCGACCCCGAAGCGGGAGCCCTCCTCTTCCGGGAACACCGTGATGGCCAGGGACCGGTTCGGCACTTTTCCGCGGGCTATCAGGATGTCGACGGCGGCGAGTGCCGAGGCGACGCCGAGCGGGCCGTCAAAGGCGCCGCCGCCGGGCACTGAATCGAGATGGCTTCCCGTGACCAGGGCGCCGTCCTGGGGTTTGCCCCACCAGGCCCAGATAATGCCGTTGCGGTCGGTCTCGACGGACAGGCCGCGCTGGAGCGCCTGTTCGATGAACCATGTCCTCAAGTCGAGTTCCGCCGTCGAGTAGACGGCCCGGGAATAGCCTCCGCGCACCGCGTCGCGGCCCACGTCCTTGATCGAGTCGAGGAGCTGATTGACGGTTTCCAAATGAACCTCCGCGTAGTGTGAACTGCCACCAAGTAAAAACCACTTTCCACTCCATGACAAGGGCTTGCGGCATGGACGCCGGACAGTTAACACGCCTGCAACATGCCCGAAACGGGGCCGTCGCACACGCCGCGGATCAACCCCGGTTTGATGAAGAACCTGTGAAATATGGGCGGCACCTATTGTCATCGGGTGAAAGTTGGTTTTTACTTAGTGGCAAGACAACGTGATTCGAACCACTTGGAAGTGGGTCATACAGTGGCTGCAGATTCTTCAACACGGACGGTTGAGAGGGCGTTGGCTTTGCTCAGTGCAGTGTGCACTGACGGATCCCTCACCCTGAGCGACGCCGCCCGCGTCGTCGACTTGTCCGCGAGTACGGCCCTTCGCCTCCTGCGCACTTTGGAGGGGAGCGGTTTTGTCTCCCGGGACCCGGGCGGGAACTTCCGCCCCGGTGCAAGCGTCATCCAGCTCGGAGCCCTGGCCTTGGGCCAGGAGTCATTGGTTTCGCTCTGCACCCCGCACATGAAGCGGCTGGTGGCCCACACGGGCGAATCCTGCTATCTCAGCATTCCCGGTCCTGGGGACACCGGAATCTACATAGCAATTGTCGAAGGTACCCGCTCCGTCCGGCATACCAGCTGGGTGGGCCGGAGCATCCCGCTGGAAGGGTCCGCCGCAGGGCAGGTCCTGACAGGCGGCCAGCCAGACCGCGGCTTCGCGATAGTGCGAAGCGGCGTTGAAGACGACATCACCGCCGTCGCCGCACCGATCGTGATTGGTGGCCGCACCGTGGCCGCCCTGAGCATCGTGGTACCCAGCTACCGGCTGGACGAGTCGAAGGCCATAAACATCGGCGAGGAGCTTGTGAGGGTGGCCGCCAACGTCCTCACCGAGCCCTCCAAAGACCATGAACTGCCCCAGGAAAGCATGGAAGAAAAATGATCAAGTTTGAAAATGTCACCAAGGCCTACCCGGACGGGACGGTTGCCGTCGACGGGCTGAACCTTGAAGCCCCCACCGGGAAACTGACCATCCTGGTCGGGCCGTCGGGCTGCGGCAAGACCACCTCGCTGCGGATGATCAACCGCCTGATCGAACCCACCAGCGGCACCATCTACCTGGACGACCAGCCAACGTCCGGCATGGACGCAGCATTGCTCCGCCGCCGGATCGGCTATGTCATCCAGCACGCGGGACTGTTCCCGCACCGCACCATCGTGGACAACGTCGCAACCATGCCGTTGCTGCTCGGTGAGAGCCGCCAGAAGGCCCGCATGACGGCGCTGGAGCTCATGGAGCGCGTGGGCCTTCCGGCGAACTTCGCCAAGCGCTACCCCTGGCAGCTCTCCGGCGGCCAGCAGCAGCGCGTTGGCGTGGCCCGTGCTCTGGCCTCGGACCCTGCATTCATGCTGATGGACGAACCCTTCAGCGCCGTGGACCCGGTGGTGCGTGCGCAGCTCCAGGACGAGTTCCTCCGCCTGCAGCGTGAAATCGGCAAGACCATCATCATGGTTACCCACGACATCGACGAGGCCCTCAAACTTGGGGACCAGGTGGCCGTGATGCGCGTCGGCGGGAAGCTCGCCCAGATGGCCACGCCGTCGGAGCTCCTGACCTCCCCGGCCGACGAATTCGTGGCCGACTTCGTGGGACGCGACCGTGGCTACCGGTCCCTCGGCTTCACCAATGTGGCCGGAACCGTGACGGTCAGCGAAGAAGCCGTGGTTCAGCTCGGAGCCTCCGCCGCGGAGGCGCAGGCGAGGGCCTCCGGCGCGTGGGTCCTGGTGGTCGACGGTGAACGGAAGCCGCTTGGCTGGGCACAGCCGGAGCTGATCGCCGGCGAGCTGAAGCGGGACCATCTGAACCTCAGCGGCACGTCCGCGACATCGGCCGGGACCATGCGCCAGCTGCTTGACGCAGCACTGTCCTCCCCCAGCCGCCGCGGCGTCGTCGTCAATGACCGCGGTGAACTCGTCGGCACGGTGACTGCATCCGATATCGTCAAGGCCATCGAGGCCGAACCGCATCTGGAGACGGCCCGATGAACATTGAATGGCTGAGCCGCCAGTTCGACAACATTGTGTTCCTGCTTGGCTGGCATGTTCTGCTGGCCGTCACGCCGCTGGTCCTCGGGCTTCTGATTGCCCTGCCCTTGGGTTGGTGGGCACACCGCAGCCGCCGGATCTACCCCCTCCTGGTGGGCATCGCGGGCCTCCTGTACACCGTGCCTTCGCTGGCATTGTTCGTACTCCTGCCGCTGGCCCTGGGCACCAAGATCCTGGATCCCCTCAACATCGTGGGCGCGCTGACCATCTACACGGTGGCTTTGCTGGTCCGGGTGGTGGCCGATGCACTGGATTCCGTTCCCGAAGATACAGTCCAGGCGGCGAAAGCCATGGGCTACCGCAGCTACCAGAGCCTCCTGAAGGTCGAGCTCCCCGTGGGCGTTCCGGTCATCAGCGCCGGCCTCCGCGTTGCCGCGGTCTCCAACGTCAGCCTCGTGTCAGTGGCCGCGCTGCTCGGCATCCCCCAGCTCGGTTCCCTCTTCACCCAGGGCTTCCAGCTGCGGTTCTTCACCCCGATCATCGCCGGCATCATCCTCTGCGTGGTCCTGGCCATGATCCTTGACGGACTGATCATCCTCCTCAACCGGTGGCTGACACCGTGGACCCCCAAGGTGGTGGCATCATGAACTACTTGTTCGACCCTGCGCACTGGACCGGTGCCGACGGCATCCCCAACCTGATCGGCGAGCACCTCGTGTACTCGCTCATCGCCCTCGCCATCGCGGCAGTGATCGCGGTTCCGCTCGGCATCTACATCGGAGTCACCGGCAAGGGCGTCTTTATGATCGCCGGCCTCGCCAACGCCCTCCGCGCCCTGCCAAGCGTGGGACTTCTGATCCTGCTTGTGCTGCTGATCTCACCCGCTTTCCCGTCCAAGATGGGCTACATCCTGCCGAGCCTGATCGTGCTTGTACTGCTCGCGGTGCCGCCCATCCTGACCAACACCTATGCAGGCATCCGCGCAGTGGATGCTGCCGCCGTCGACGCAGCCAAGGGCATGGGGTTCCGCACCGTAAAGATCCTCACGGATGTTCAGCTCCCCTGCTCGCTCCCGCTGATGCTGTCCGGCGTCCGCAGCGCCCTGCTGCAGATCATCTCGACGGCGACCATCGCGGCCTACATTTCGCTCGGTGGCCTCGGCCGCCTGCTGATCGACGGCAAGGCCCAGAACGACTACAGCCAGATGGTCGCCGGCGCCGTGCTGGTGGCCCTGCTGGCCCTGTTCTTCGACCAGTTGCTCGCCTTCATCACCCGCCGGGTCGTCTCACCAGGGCTGACCCGGCTCACCGTCAAGTCGGCCGCCGCTGCCGACACCGTGAAAATCCCCGCCACGGTCTAACCCACCACCCCACGCATCATCTCCACCGCCGTCCGGCAACAGACCCACCCCAGCCTGGCCGCTGCATGCCCCGCGCCAGCCTCCCCCAGAGAGCATTGACATGAAAAAGTACCTGACCGGCATCACCCTCGCGGCTGCTGCCGCCCTGGCCCTGACCGCCTGCGGCGGGGATCCGATGAGCAGCTCCAACACCCAGACCGCCGCTTCGAGCGACAGCATCATCGTCGGCTCCGCGGACTTCCCGGAAAGCCAGCTGATCGCGAAGATCTACGCGGAAGCCCTCAAGTCCAAGGGCGTCCAGGTGACCGAAAAACCCAGCATCGGCAGCCGTGAAGTCACCATCCCCGCCCTCAAGGATGGCTCCATCGACCTCATGCCCGAATACGGCGGAGCCCTCCTGCAGTACCTTGATTCCGCGACCAAGGCGGTCTCCTCCGAGGAAGTTGCCAAGGAACTGGCCACGAAGATCCCTTCCGGACTGACCCTGCTGACCGCCTCTGAAGCAGAGGACAAGGACGTCCTGGCCGTCAAGAAGGAAACGGCCGACCAGCACAACCTCAAGTCCATCAGCGACCTCCAGCCCGTGGCCAAGGAACTCGTCCTGGGCGGCCCGCCGGAGTGGAAGACCCGCATCAACGGTGTTGCCGGCCTGAAGTCCGTCTACGGTCTTGAATTCAAGGAATTCTCGGCGCTCGACGCCGGCGGTCCCCTGACGCTGAACGCCCTTCTTTCCGGCCAGGTACAGGTTGCCGATATCTTCAGCACCGACCCCGCGCTGGCTGCCAACAACCTGGTTGCCCTCGAAGATGACAAGAACCTCTTCCTGTCCGAGAACATCGTCCCCGTCATCAACGAGAAGAAGTCCACGGCCACCGTCAAGGAGGTCCTGGACAAGGTCTCCGCGGCGCTCACCACCGAAGACCTCATCGAGATGAACGGCCGCGTGGCGAAGTTCGAGGACATCGGCGAGATCGCCAAGGACTGGCTCAAGTCCAAGAACCTGGCCTAGGCCCGCGGCAAGACAACAGGAGTACACAATGACAGCCGATTTCACTACCGGTGCCCGCCCGGTCAAAGCAGCCCGCGGTACCGAGCTCACCGCCAAGTCCTGGCAGACCGAAGCCCCGCTGCGGATGCTGATGAACAACCTCGATCCCGAGGTCGCCGAGCGCCCGGACGACCTGGTGGTCTACGGCGGCACCGGCCGCGCGGTCCGGTCCTGGGCCGCGTTCGATGCGATCACCCGCACCCTGGAAACGATGGAAAAGGACGAGACCCTGCTGGTCCAGTCCGGCAAGCCCGTCGGCGTCTTCCGCACCAACGAGTGGGCGCCGCGCGTGCTCCTGGCCAACTCCAACCTTGTCGGGGACTGGGCGAACTGGCCCGAGTTCCGCCGGCTCGAGGCCGAGGGCCTGATGATGTACGGCCAGATGACCGCCGGGTCCTGGATCTACATCGGCACCCAGGGCATCCTGCAGGGCACCTTCGAGACCTTCGCCGCGATCGCCCGCAAACTCACCGGGGACGAGAACGGCACCCTCGCCGGCACCCTGACCCTCACCGGCGGCTGCGGCGGCATGGGCGGCGCCCAGCCGCTCGCCGTGACCCTGAACGACGGCGCCTGCCTGATTGTCGACGTCGACGAGACCCGCCTGCGCCGCCGCGCCGGCAAGCGCTACCTCGACGAGGTCGAAACCGACCTCGACGCCGCCATCGCCAAAGTACTCAAGGCCAAGGAAGAACGCCGCGGCTGGTCCGTCGGCTACGTCGGCAACGCCGCCGAGGTCTTCCCCGAAATCCTGCGCCGCCACACCGCCGGCGAGCTCACCGTCGACATCGTCACGGACCAGACCTCCGCGCACGACCCGCTGTCCTACCTGCCCGAGGGCATCACCGTGGACGAATGGCACACCGAGGCCGCCGCGGACCCCGAAGGGTTCACCAAGAAGGCCCAGGCCTCGATGGCCCGCCAGGTCCAGGCCATGGTCGAATTCCAGGACGCCGGGGCCGAGGTCTTCGACTACGGGAACTCCATCCGGGACGAGGCCCGCACGGGCGGCTATGACCGGGCGTTCGAGTTCCCCGGCTTCGTCCCGGCCTACATCCGGCCGCTGTTCTGCGAGGGCCTGGGCCCGTTCCGCTGGGTCGCGCTCTCCGGGGACCCCGAGGACATCGCCGTGACCGATGCGGCGATCAAAGAACTGTTCCCGGAGAACAAGCACCTGCACCGCTGGATCGACGCCGCACAGGAACGCGTCGAGTTCGAAGGCCTGCCCGCGCGGATCTGCTGGCTCGGCTACGGCGAACGCGCCAAAGCCGGCCTGCTGTTCAACCAGCTCGTCAAGGAAGGCAACGTCAAAGCCCCCATCGTGATCGGCCGGGACCACCTCGACTCCGGCTCCGTCGCCTCCCCGTACCGGGAAACCGAGGCCATGGCCGACGGCTCCGACGCGATCGCCGACTGGCCGCTGCTGAACGCCCTGCTCAACACCGCCTCCGGCGCCACCTGGGTCTCGATCCACCACGGCGGCGGCGTCGGCATCGGCCGCTCCATCCACGCCGGCCAGGTCTCCGTCGCCGACGGCACCGACCTCGCCGCGCAGAAGCTCGAACGCCTCCTCACCAACGACCCCGGCATGGGCGTCATCCGCCACGCCGACGCCGGCTACGACCGCGCCCTCGACATCGCGAAAGAACGCGGCGTCCGCATCCCGATGAACGAAAGCCGCTAACTAACCCATCGATTGCTCCGTAGCCGCCGTTTTGGGCCACGAAAAGGGCGCCTGCGGAGCAATCGATAAGAAGGGACCATCCGTGATTGAAATCGACGGCAGCGAGCTGGCCTTGGCAGACATCGCTGCGGTGGCTGCCGGGGGCGCGCAGGTGACCTTAACGCCGTCGGCCGCTGAGCGGATGGCGGACTCCCAGCGGTCCGCGCGGGCAACCGCCCTGGTCCGTCCTGTCTACGGACGGTCCACGGGCGTCGGCGCCAACCGCTCGGTCGCCCTGGACCAGGCGGCCGGGGCAGCGGATCCGCACGGGCTGAACCTCCTGCGGAGCCATGCCGTGGACGCCGGAAATGTTCTCGACCGGGAAACCGTCCGGGCCATGCTCGTCATTAGACTCTCGCAGATCGCTGCGGGGTCCTCCGGAATCAACCCCGCAGTGGCCGAAGCCCTGCAGGCGATGCTTAACTCGGATTCCCTGCCGGAAATCAGGGAGTACGGCGGCATCGGCACCGCCGACCTCCCGGCGCTGTCCGGCACCGCGCTGACCCTGCTGGGCGAACGCAAAACCATGGACGGCAAGCAGATCACTTCACCGCTTCCCGGCTGGGCCACCGAGGACGCCCTGCCGTTCATCAGCTCGAGTGCCCTGACCATCGCGCAGGCAGTACTGGCCCAGCAAAAACTGGCCGCCCTCCTGCATAAGCTGGTGTCAGTCAGTGCATTGTCATTCGCAGCGATGTCCGGCAACCCGGAGGCATTCGGCCCGGAGGTTGGCCGGGCAGCCGACTCAGCGGCTGTCACAGGCATGGCCGCCGAACTCCACAGGCTAGTGGAGGGCAGCGGAACCCCGGCAAGGATCCAGGATCCGTACTGCCTGCGCACGCTCCCGCAGGCCCTCGGCGCCGTGGCCGAGGAATTGGATGCCCTCAAATCCGTACTGGAACGCCTGGTGGTGGCCGGTAACGAGAACCCGCTGGTGTTTGGATCCGAGGCGGACGGCAGCAACGGCGTCGCCCATCATGGCCTGTTCCAGATGACCACGCTGGCACGGCGCGTGGATGCGGTTCAGCTGGCGATCGGTGCGGCATGCGCCACGAACCTGCGCAGGATCAGCCTGCTCTGCGACCCCGCTTATACCGGGCTCAACCGGTTCCTGGCGGCCGATGATGCGGGCCAGTCCGGCGTCATGATGCTGGAGTACGTGGCGGCCGCCGCGACCGGACGTATTCGCGCAAACGCCCACCCGGTGAGCCTGCAAACGGTGGTCCTCTCGTTGGGCGCCGAAGAAGATGCCAGCTTCGCCAGCGTGGGGGCAGCCCAGCTGGACTCCACGGTGCGGGCCCTGTCCACCATCGTTGGCATCGAACTCATCTGTGCCGGGAGGGCCCTGAGGCTCCAGGGCCGGACGCCGGCGGAATTCAGCAGCGCGCGGTTCAGGAAAGCCCTCGACGCCGCGCTGTCACTGCCTGCCGACGTCCAGGACCGCGACCTCAGGGCAGACGTCGATGCCGCGGTCCGGCTCGTGGTGTCTCCTGATTTCGGCTAGCCGGGTCAGCAGCCGAAAACCACGTTGATCGGCGGCTCACCCGCCAGCATGAGGTCGATCTGCCGCTGCAGCAGCCGGCCCATCCTCGGGCGCATGGCGGAACTCGCGCCGCCCACGTGCGGGGTAATGATGACGCCGGGTGTCCCCCACAGCGGGTGGTCCTTGGGCAGCGGTTCGGGATCCGTGACGTCCAGCGCGGCGCGTATCCGTCCCGAAGCTGTGTGGCGGACCAGGGCCTCCGTGTCCGCCACCGGTCCCCTGGCCACGTTGACCAGCAGCGCGCCGTCGGGCATTGCCGCAAGGAACTTGTCGTCGATAAGGTGCCTGGTGGCGTCGCCGAGCGGGACCCCGACAACCACAATGTCGTGGTCCGGCAGCAGTTCCGGCAGTTCTGCAATGCCGTGGATGACGCCGTTCTCATCCGTCCGGGGCCGGCTGGCCACGCGCGTCACCGTGGTTTCAAACGGGATGAGCCGCTGCTCAATCGCCTTGCCCACGCCGCCATAGCCCACAATGAGAACGCGGCGGTCGGCAAGGCTGGCGGTGGGTCGGGCTTCCCAGATGCCCTCCTGCTGGTTCCGGATATGCCGTGGCAGCTCCCGCTGGCTGGCCAGGATCATGGCGAGGACCAGTTCCGCGGTGGAGGTTTCATGCACGCCGGCGGCATTGGCGAAAACCCTGCCGGCCGGGAGCGAGTCCGCCACGCTGTCGTATCCGATCGACTGGCTTTGCACCAGCCCTGTCTCCACCGCCTCGAGATTCCGGAGAACGCGCGTGCCGCCCATGTACGGCGGGACCGCGATGTCTATCTGCGGTAGCGGCGGCTCGCCGGTGAAGTCCCACTCAACAACGGTGACGTCCGGGTGCGGTGTCAGGTACTCACGAAGTACGGCGTCGGGCAGGCTGACTGTGATCTTCCGGGTCATGATTCTCCAACTGCTCCGTCGGCTCGGGGCGGGCTGGGCGCCACGGAAGCGCGGCCCGCCGGGAGGGTTCTTTGCTGCCAGCCTAGTGGAGGGAGTCGTCCCATCACCGTTGCGGGCCACTTTGCGTCGGTGTAGCTTGGCCGGATGCTGAGCATTGGCTCGATCGTCATCCGCGTTGATAACCTCCCGGCCCAGATGGCCTTTTGGCAGGCCGCCCTCGGCTTCGAGCCGCGGCATGAACCCGAGGAAGATTTTGTGATCCTGCAGCCGCCCGGCGGTGTGGGAACCTGCATCTCGCTGGACCGCGTCCCGTCATCGGTGCACATCCCGCCGCGCATCCATCTGGACCTGTACACGGAGGACCAGAGCGGTGAAGTGCAGCGGCTCCTTGGCCTGGGCGCCACCCGCGTCGAGTGGAGCAAACAGCCCGCGGACGCGGACTTCGTGATCATGGCCGACCCCGAGGGCAACCGTTTCTGCGTCATCGACACCGCCGGGCGGGGTGACACCGAAGGGTCCGGCGCCACCCAATAGCACCACGCACAAACACCCGAAAGCGCACAGGAATGTCACAGACTCGTTGACTTACCCCCGTCGCCGCTGTTAGAAATGATCGGAAAGCGGTTTCCGGCCCTGCGCCCAACCATCGCCAAACCAAACGCCTCGGCCGGGCTTTCCGTCATTTTTTGAAACGATACAACAAAGGTGCGCAACCCGGACGTGCCTGTAATTTACTGCCTCACGCGTGTCGAAGGAGATACCAAGGGATGACCGAAACAACGCTCAACTGGCTCGACGGCGGGGCCCCGGCCGCGCTTTCCGGCGGCACCACCTGGGGCATGCCCTTCGCCCGCGGCTCCCTGGCCGGCGCCGGCGGGATCTCCGTTGCGGACGCGGCAGGCCGCACCGTCCCCTCCCAGGCCTGGCCGCTGGCAACATGGCCGGACGGCTCGCTGAAGTGGGCCGGCATCGCCCTGCCGGCGACTGACACGCCCTCCGCGCACTACACAGTAACGTCCGACGGCGGCCCCTCACTGAAGACGGAAGCCGCACCGGAGGTTGGGCCCTCACCCGAGGCTGAGCCCTCACCGCAGGTCGCCGTGACGGAAGCGGAAGACTCCGTCACGGTGACCACCGGCGCGCTGGAAATGGTCATCAGCCGCAACAGCTCAACACTGTTCGCCACCCTTTCCCGCGGCGGCGTGCCCGTGGCCCGTGACGGCAGGCTGGTCAGCCTGCTCCAGGACGGCGTCCAGGACGGCCCCGGCACCGTCGGCCGGGAACCGTTCATCGGCGGAGTGACCGCCGTCGTGATTGAACAACGCGGTCCCATCCGTGCCGTAGTGCGGCTGGAAGGCTCGCACCGGCCGGACAACGTGGACGGCAGTGCCGTCGAAGGGGAACGGCGCAGCTGGCTGCCGTTCGTGGTCCGGTTCTACTTCCACGCCGGAGCCCGCAGCGTGAGGATGGTCCACTCGTTCATCTGGGACGGCGAGCCGGAGCGTGACTTCCTCGCCGGCCTCGGCGTCCGTTTCACGGTGCCGCTGGAGGGCCAGCTGCACGACCGGCATGTGCGCATCGCAGGGGCCGACGGCGGTTTCCTCACCGAGGCGGTGCGCGGGCTGACCGGCCTGCGCCGCGACCCGGGCGAGGCCGTCCTCCGCGCCCAGATCGACGGACAGCCCACCCCGCCGTTGGAGGAGTGGAGCGAGCTGGTGTCCAAGCGGCTGCACCTGATTCCGGCCTGGAACGACTTCACCCTGAGCCAGCTGAGCGCCGACGGCTTCGAGCTCCGCAAGCGGACCGCCGAGGGCCACGGCTGGGTGGGAATCTCCGGCGGCACGCGGGCCGAAGGATTCTGTTCGCTCAGCGGCCCCCGCGGCGGCTTCGGCATCGGCGTCCGCAACTTCTGGCAGTCCCACCCGGTCCAGCTGGACATCCGCGGCGCCGCCACCGCACGGACGGAAGTGACCGCCTGGCTGTACTCGCCGGAGGCCCAGCCCATGGACCTGCGTTTCTACCACGACGGGCTGGGCCAGGACACCTTCGAGGAACAGCTTGAAGGCCTCGAAATCACCTACGAGGACTACGAACCGGGGTTCGGCAACCCCCACGGCATCGCCAGGACCCACGAGCTCACGCTGTTCGCCTACGACGCCACGCCGGACACCCGCGCCCTCGCCGCAGACGTGGAGGCATCCTCAGCGCCGCCGCTCCTGCAGGCCTCGCCTGAGTACCTGCACTCGGTCAGGGTCTTCGGCGACTGGGCGCCCGTGAACCGCAGCACGCCGGAGCGCGCCGGGCTGGAGGACAAACTGGACTTCCTCTTCGACTTCTACGCCGGCCAGGTGGAGCAGCGGCGCTGGTACGGGTTCTGGAACTTCGGCGACGTGATGCACACCTACGACTTCGACCGGCACGCCTGGCGCTACGACGTGGGCGGGTACGCCTGGGACAACTCGGAGCTCTCCCCCGACCTGTGGCTCTGGTACATGTACCTGCGGTCCGGCCGGGCGGACGTGTTCCGTTTCGCGGAGGCGATGGCCCGGCACACCGGCGAGGTGGACGTCTACCACCTGGGCGAGTGGCGCGGCCTGGGTTCCCGGCACAACGTGCAGCACTGGGGCTGCAGCGCCAAGCAGCTGCGGATCAGCACGCCCGCTTACCGGCGCTTCTACTACTACCTCACGGCGGACGAACGCACCGGCGACCTGCTCTCCGAACTCGTGGACAGCGACCAGAACTTCCTGGGCCTTGACCCCGTCCGGAAGGTCCGGCCGGACAGCGCCACCTACCGGCCGGAGCGGAGCGCCCTCGGCGTGGGGCTCGGCACCGACTGGGGATCTCTCGCCGCCACCTGGCTCACTGACTGGGAACGGACCGGCAACCCCCGTTCCCGGGACCGGCTGCTGGGCACCATGGCGGACATCGGCGCCCTAAAATACGGCTTCCTCACGGGAGAGGCGCTGTACGACCTGGACAAGGGAAGGTTCGACGCCGGGCGCGAACGGATCCAGGTATCGCACCTTTCCGCGGTGTTCGGGCTGGTGGAAATCTGCAGCGAGCTCATCGACCTAGTGCCCGATGCCGCGTTCGAACAGGCGTGGCTGCAGTACTGCCGGCTGTTCCTGGCCTCGGAGGAGGAGCAGACTGCCGAGGTGGGCCAGCCGCTGGACGGCGTCTACCTGACGCAGGCGCACAGCCGGCTTTCCGCCTACGCGGCGGCCCGCGCCGGGGATTCCGGGCTGGCACGCCGGGCCTGGGACAGCTTTGCGGAAGGCGGCGAACACCTCAATCACGGGTCGGCGTTCACCCTGCGGAAAATCAAACCGCCGTACGTCCTCGCCGCCGTCGACGAAGCGCCCACGGTGTCCACGAACGATGCCGCCCAGTTCGGCCTTGCGGTGATCCAGAACCTGGCCCTGATCGGGGAACACCTCCCGGCACTCCAGCCCGTCCCCTGAGCCATGGTGACCGGCTAACTCCGGGAACTATAGGCAGGCACGACGGCGGACGGTCCCTCAGGCGGGCCGGCCGCCGTCGTGCTTTCAGTAGCTTCGTTTTCAGTGACTTCCGTATCTTCCCCGCGGAAGGCCCGGAGCATGGCTTCGCGGTCGAACTGACCCTCCCACTTCGCCACCACGAACGTGGCCACGCAGTTCCCCAGCAGGTTCACGGAGACGCGCATGGAATCCATGAGGCGGTCGGCGCCAAGGAGCAGGGCGACGCCGGCCACGGGGAAGATGCCCAGGGCACCGGCAGTTGCCGAGAGAGCCAGGAACGCGGAGCCGGGAACGCCGGCCATGCCCTTGGACGTGAGCATCAGGATGCCCAGGGCCACGAGCTGCTGGCCCAGGTCAAGGTTGTGCCCGAAGGCCTGGGCGAGGAACAGCAGCGAAATGGACAGGTACAGCGCGGCGCCGTCCAGGTTGAACGAATAGCCGGTGGGGACCACCAGTCCGGTGGTGGCGCGGGAGCAGCCGGCGTTGGTCAGTTTCGTCATGATGCGCGGCAGCACGGACTCGGTGGATGCCGTGCCCAGAGCCAGCAGGAACTCTTCCCGGCTGTACTTGATGAACTGCCACAGGGGCACGCGCGGGTACACCCAGGCCACCACGAACAGCAGCGCAATGAAGATGATGGCGGCTCCGTAGCAGGCGGCGATCAGCAGGGCATACGTGCTCAGCGAACCCAGGCCGTACTGGCCGATGATGAAGGCCATGGCGCCGAAAGCGCCCACCGGGGCAACGCGCATCACCCAGGTCATGATCTTGAAGAACAGCTCCAGCACCGTCTCCAGGAGATTGATCACGGGCAGGCACCGGTCACGGCCCACCACCACGATGGCCGCACCGAAGAACACCGAGAAGCACAGCACCTGCAGCAGGCTGTTGGAGGCGAAGGCGCCCACAACGCTGGTGGGGATGATGCCCAGCAGGAACGCGCCGGCGTCCTTGGGCGGTGCCGTGCCGGTCTTGGCGTTGAGGGCGTCCTGGGACAGCGTGTTGGGATCGATGTTCAGGCCGGCGCCGGGCTGGACGATGTTGCCCACCACCAGTCCGAACACCAGGGCGAAGAGCGTGGCACCCGTGAAGTAGAGCAGGGCCTTCACACCCACCCGGCCCACGGCCTTTACGTCACCCACGGCCGAGATTCCCGTGACAATCACCAGGAAGATCAGCGGAGCAATGATCATTTTGATCAGCTGGATGAAGCCGTCGCCCAGCGGACGCAGCGCCGAGCCGAGATCCGGCCAGAAGTGGCCGATCCCGATGCCGAGGCAGACGGCCACCAGGATCTGGAAGAAGAGCGACTTGTAGAGCGGCTTCTTGGCTGCCGGTGCGCTGCTTGCTTCGCGCGCCACGGCGGTCGGAGGAAATTTCATCAGGGCTGCCAATCAACAGGGAAAAGGCGCGCAGGTCGCCTCAGGACATTGGCAACGCTATGGTCCCCGTGTTTCCGGCAGGCTAAATCCGTACTGCGGAATTGTTTAACCGCAAGATGGAAAAGAAATAATTGCTGGCCCCGTCCCGGTGCTACACCTGGTCATCCCAGGTGCCGTCGGCCGCGGCGGCTTCCTCCGGCTTGTGCTCCGCATCGGGGTCGCCGCTGCCAATGTATGACGCCGGAACGGTGCCGCCCGCCTGCGTCTGCTGTTCTTCCCTGATGTTCTTGGCCGCGCCCTGGTCCGGGTGGGGCTGCTGATCGACGGCGTCGGGGTCGCCCGGGCCGATCAGATCGGCGGGGTCGGCTGCTGCTTCCTTGGGGTCGGTCATGGCGGCACCTTTCGTTCGGGGTTGCAGGTCCGTTGTCGCCGGTTCGTTGGTTCCGGCGGCACCTTTAGCCTATTCGCTTGCGTTGCTGGAGTGACCAGATTTCCGCTTGTTATGCCAGGTGATATCGCTTGGTGTAACTCGCGAAAATCCCGTCAAAAGGGGAACATCTTCCCTAGCGCTGGGGCAAAAGCAGGAGCACGATTGTACTACCGGGCCACGAAATGCAGTGAGCATCGCCCGGAGTTAAGCCCCCGTTGAGACCGGGAGTGCTGTTTGAAAATGGGTTGAAGACTGGCTGCCGCTTCACAGGGGAGTGTTATCGCGGTTGGACAGTAGTGCCCGAAAATGATCCACTCGCATCCTTTGTAGGAGCAAGAGAAATGTCCATCACTACCCCAACAAAATCCCCCCTCGGAACCCGCTTTGCATTGATTTCGGCTGTTTCATTGGGTCTTATTGGAGGACCCGTTGCACTGGCCGTACCGGCTGACGCTTCGACGTCGCTTCGCGGTTGTACCGTGGACCCGCTGAAGCCGACGGACGCGGGCAAGAATGTCGCTGAATTCAAGATCAGGATCCATTGCAACGGCAACAAGGTCGTGGATGTCCGCCAGAAGCGCTTTGAAAAGGACCGGCACGGGAAAGATGACAAGCTCGGCGATTTCACATGGAGGAATCTGGACTTCGGCAGGCATGATGACCACACCACCGTCAGCAAGAAGGACTGGATCGACAAGGACAAGGGCAAGGACCGCGTTTACCAGGAAGTGTCCTTCCGGGTGAAGAGCGGCCACAACTGGTCGGACTGGACCAAGTGGGAGAGGAGCGACGTCGCGACCATCCGCTGACGTCTCACCGTTCCGCGCATCTGATCCGCTCAATGGATCTGCGCATCCTGGAGCCAGGGGCACGCTGCCCCTGGCTCTTCTTCGAATCAGCGACGACCGCCTGAAATGGATCGCCCATATCGCAGGGGCCCGCCGGAAGTGGGAGGCCAGGTTACCGGCTGGTGCCTGTGGCCGTTGGAGAAGGACTCGTTGGGGAAGCGGATTCAGTTGGCGTGACGGTGACTGTTGCCGTGCTGGTGGCCGTGCCGTCCGGGGTTGGCGTTCCGGACATTGACGAGGTGATGCTCGACGTCGAGGTGGTCGTTCCGGAGGAACCGCCTTCGGCTTCACCAAGGACCTCGTTGACCAAGTCCTCCAGCTCCTTCTGATCGGCGTCGCCAAGATTGGCACCGCCCTTGGTGGCGACCACCAGAAGGCGGCCTTGGGCTGCGGAAATCTGCATCAGCATGTCAGACTCGTTGCCTCCGCGCGTACTTATCGTTGCGAAGGTCTTCTCGCCGTCGGTTTCGGCCTGCAATTCTTTGCTGGCGACGTCGTAACCCTGCCCGAGCACTGAGACCTTGAAGCTCTCGCACTGGGCCATTTTGCCGCTCACGTCATTGAGCAGGCTGACGGCGTCGGGCCCCTCGCTGCCGGACTGGGCGGACAACGTGCGAGGTTGCTGACTCTCCGAGATCGCAATCGCCACGTCGCCGCTTTCGACAGTGTCCAGCAGGCCGGCCGTGGCAATAGTCTTGCACTCCGCCGGGTCGGTGGTGGCCGCGCTCATCAGCAAGCCGGCTATGCGGCCGCCCTGTTCCACCTGGTCCTTTGAATAAAGCTTCAGCTCACTGCCGTCCTTGTCCGACTTGCCGGAGATGAGCTCGCGTAGCTCATCCTCGCTATAGACCTTGTCCTGCGCTGTGCTGGTTGTTGCACTGGCGGAAGGTGATGCGCTTTGTCCACTGCCACCCGTACACGCGGCCAAGGCGAGCACCGCCGCGGCTGCCAGGCCCAAAGCCGGAACAGTTTTCATGAGAACCACCCCTTCAGATAGCAAGCATGCTTATGGTCCATAGGGTACTCCTGCTGACGCCTATTTCCGCAGATGATTTTGGGCGCAGACCCCAGCCCGCCGTCGAACAGTGCCAGCACAAAGCACCGCCCGCATCCATTGGGATGCGGGCGGCGCGTTTGTCCCGCCGTCGGCCGGTATTACTTGCTAGGCGAGATTACTTGGAGGTGCCGACGTACCTGACTGACGGCATGGCCGGCGTTTCCATGCCTTTGCCGATGAAGAAGCTCGGGTGCGGAGGCTGGTTGTAGGCCACGTTCTCACGCGCCACGCCGGTCCGGTACATCGGGTCGTGCATGAGGGTGCGGAGCCGCACCTCGGTGGGGGCCGTGGTGGTGTAGATCCGCAGCTCCGTGCTGTCCGAGGACGGGAAAGCAAGCTCCTCGCGCCAGTCACCGAGCAGGTCAGCCTGCAGGGACGGGTTGCCCTTGGTGGTGTTGTTGGTCCTGGCGCCCGTGGCGGTCAGGAGCCTGTCGCTGGTTTCCGTCTCCCAGTTCCACTTCGAGACGGTGGGCACGCCGACGGAGGTGGCGGCATCGTAGTCGTGGTCCACGATTTCGCGCAGCAGGTCACCGTCCCACCAGGCCAGGAAGTTGGCGGCCGGGATGTTCTCCGCGATCAGTTCGCCCTTCGCGGACATCAGCTGGCCCACGGGCGAGTTCCACGCTGCAGTGCCACCGATGGCCCAGCCCTCAGCGCCGGCGTAGCGGGGGTCGATGTCACCGGCGGCACCGCGTCCGGTGTCCTTGATGGCCGGGATGCTCCAGAGGACTTCACCCGTGGCGGCGTCGCGGAACGTGGCGCCCCGGTTGCCGCTCTGGCTCATGCTTTCGTGGACGGCGAAAGTTTCCAGCCCCGGGCGGGACGGATCCAGGTCGCTGGTGTGGATGGCGTCACCGTGGCCCAGTTTGGTGTTGTACAAGGGCTTGCCGTCGTCGTCGATGGTCATGGAGCCGAAGACGAACTCGTCCTTGCCGTCCTGGTCCACGTCGGCCACCGAGAGGTTGTGGTTGCCCTGGCCCTTATATTCTGCGCCGGCGTCGTCGGAATCGAACTTCCAGCGCTTCACCAGCTTGCCGTTGACCAGGTCGTACGTGACCAGGACCGTTCGCGTGTAGTAGCCGCGGCTGAACATCATCGACGGGTGTTCGCCGTCCAGGTAAGCCACCGCTCCGAGGAAGCGGTCCACGCGGTTGCCGTAGCCGTCACCCCAGGCTGCCACGGAACCGCGGGGCGGATCGTAGGCCACTGTATCCATGGCGGTGCCCGTCTCGCCCTTGAACACCGTGAGGAATTCGGGACCGGACAGCACGTAGCCGGCGGTGTTGCGGTAGTCCGCAGCCGGATCGCCGATCACGGTGCCGGCGGCGTCCTTGGTGCCGTCCGCGGTCTTCATCGACAGCTCGGCCCGGCCATCGCCGTCGAAGTCGTAGGCCAGCAGCTGCGTGTAGTGCGCGCCGGCGCGGATGTTGTGGCCGAGGTCGATGCGCCACAGCTTGGTGCCGTCCATCCTGTAGGCGTCCACGTACACATTGCCGGTATAGCCGGACTGCGAGTTGTCCTTGGCATTGGACGGCGCCCACGTCTGGATGATCTCGTATTTGCCGTCGCCATCGAGGTCGGCCACGCTGGCGTCATTGGCGGAGTAGGTATACGGCTTGCCGTCCTTGGTGACGCCGTCGGCCGGCTTGTCCAGTTTGATGGCCAGGTAGTTCTGGGCCAGCGGCGCAAACTCTTCGGTGAGCTTGTCCTGGCCGCTTCCGTTGCCCACGGCCTTGATCATGTACTTGGAAGACGCCGTCCCTGCCGGATCGACGTACATGGTGCTGTTCCTGATCGGATCCACAGTGAGCTGCACGCCGTCGCGGACCACGTGGAAGCCGATGCTGTCCTTGTCCAGGCCGAGCATCCGCCAGCTCAGGGTGACGCCCTGGTCGGTGAGCACCGCTACCGGGGCGCGGTCCAGGTTTTCCACCTGACGCTTGAGTCCTGCGATACCGGACTGGGCCGGTTGGGCGGCCGCGGCGCCCGCTGGCTGGTTGGGGGCTGTTTGGGTTGGAACCGTTTGGGTTGGAGCGGCCTGGGCCAGGGGAACCCCGGTAAAGGCCAGGACGGCTGCGGCCAAAGTTGCTGCGGCGGCCAGGGGCGCAGACTTCCGCGCGGGGCCCTTCGTACTCTGGGTTGAACATTTCGCGGGGTATGCCAAGAACATCTCCTTTGATGCTGGCGGGCAGGAAACCTGCCGCGCCATGAGTGGGTTGTATCGTTTCATTTCATTGCCGGCAACATCCCCCGTGAATATCGCAAGGGGTCGTCGGGCGGGAAAGAAAGCGCTTTCCGCCCTTAGGTTTATCAGCGCGACAGGACGGCGGTCAATACTCCGGCGATATTAAATGGGAGAAAATGTGCAGTTCTGTGGCTACGCATCAAAGCACTCTACAATTAATCCAGTCGGTGTATTATCTTGGGCGCACAACCGATTTTGCGTGCGTAGTCCCTCATCAACCCCCATAACCAAGGAGCTGTCATGACCCTTCCGGAGCAAGCTACGGGAGAGCCAGCTGCCTGGCCAGCTCCCGGCACAAGGCCGGACCACCCTCGGGCCGGGGCCGCCGTATGGGGGTGCCTGATCGGATTCCTGGGAGGATTGCTCGGCTTGGGCCCGTGGCTGGTGACCGGAACGCGGCTCCCTCTGCAGAACTTGTGGGGCGCAGAGGTCATGCCGGAGCAGATGCCCGTCTCGTTGTTGCCACTGAGCCAGTACGAACTCACTACGATCGTCGCGCTGCTGACCGTAGGCGGTGCAGCGGCAGGACTGACGGTGCGCATCCTGTTCCCCGCCCAGAGGCGGCTGGCCACATGGTGGGCGGCAGCCGGGCTTCTCGCGGTCCAGGTCGCGGCAGCCGTCCAGTCATTCACGGTGCTCGACGGCGGCCTGACGGGCGGGAGGATGGCGAGCCTCTACTTTGCCGGGCTGCTCGGGGGCGTGACCGCCTCCCTCGCCGCATCCCTGGTGGCGCTCCTGCTGCTGGCCTCGAAGTCCCGCGGCCTGACCGCATTGGGGGCCGGACTTGTGGCCGTGCCTTTCGCTTCATGGGCCGTGGAGTGGGTTGTCGGCTTTGTCGGGCACGTCAACGTCCCCGTCGCTGTGCCGTCAATTGCCCGCTGGATTCCCGCACTCCTCGTCGGTTGCGCCCTGGCCTGGAGCGGGCTTCGACCGGCGCGGCGGGCCGCGGTGTGGCTCGTGAACCTTGCCCTGTTGTGGGTGGTTCCCGCCCTCTTCATCTCAGTGAACTACGTTCTCGGGTCACGCGTACTGGCGGGCGATATGCAGGAGACGCTGCTGATGGGCCGGCAGATCCTGGCCGCTACCCTCGGGCCCAAAGGTGGAGCACTTCCCACTGTCGTCATGGCCCTTGCCGTCGCACTGGCGGGGCTAGGCATCCGATATTTTGCCGCTCGCAGGCGGCCAGGGCAAGGCCCGTCAACTTTGTCCCCACCCTGAACCGCCGCCCGGCCAGCATCTCGGGCAGGAGCCGATTTGAGAACAGCCGGGCCACCCCGCCAAGGCCATTTCTATCTACAATTTAAGTGGCGGCAATGGCGGCAACCAGCTGCACGGGCCGCACCACAAGGAGGACCGCAATGGGTTTGGGTGACAGGATCCACAACGCCGCGGAGAGGCTTCACGGCAAGGGAAAGAAAGCCGCCGGTGAGATCAGTGGCAACGACCGCATGAGGGCCGAAGGCAAGGGCCGCGCAGTCAGGGCCGACCTCAAGCAGGCAGGCGAAAAGATCAGGCACGCTTTCAAGCGGCACTAAATACGAACAACCGGACGGGCGGCCCTGCCAGGGCCGCCCGTTTTTCTGTGCCTGCCCGCAGCCGACGCCGCCCCAGCTCTTGCGCCGCCATATCCCCGCCGCTTGCCGGCCTTAATGGTTGACGTCCACGCCCGACTGGACCTACACTTTTCATACAGCAGAATATAACTTCCACAATACGAAATAACTACGGAAGTTACTGTTAGACCGACGGAACACCGGACCACGCAAGGACATGACAATGACGTACACAGTGAACTGCTCCATCCTGCTGACGGAACTGCCGCTCCTGGAGCGGCCCGCCGCAGCGAAGGCCGCCGGCTTTGACGCCGTCGAATTCTGGTGGCCTTTCGAGACCTCCGTCCCCACTGACGCCCAGGTCACCGAGTTCGAGAACGCCATCACCGACGCTGGCGTGCAGCTCACCGGCCTGAACTTCAACGCCGGCAACATGCCCGGCGGCGACCGCGGCCTGGTCTCCTGGCCCGCACGCTCCACCGAATTCCAGGACAACATCGACGTTGTCGCCGGCATCGGCGAGCGCCTCGGCTGCAAGGCCTTCAACGCCCTCTACGGCAACCGCATTGACGGCGAACCGGCCGAAAAGCAGGACGCCCTTGGCGCCGAAAACCTTGCGGCGGCAGGTGCCGGCGTCGCCCGCATCGGCGGCACCGTCCTGCTGGAACCCGTCAGCGGCGCCCCCAGGTACCCGCTCCTCAAGGCCCAGGACGCCCTCAACGTCATCGCCCGGGTCAGGGAGGAATCCGGCGCGGAGAACATCAAGTTCCTCGCCGACTTCTACCACCTGGCAGTGAACGGTGACGACGTCGCCGCCGTCATCGAAAAGCACGCGAAGGACTTCGGCCACATCCAGATCGCCGACAACCCCGGCCGCGGGGCTCCCGGAACCGGAGAGCTTCCCCTCGGCGAATGGATCGCCCGCAGCCGCGAACTCGGCTACGAGGGCTACATAGGCCTCGAATACAAGGAACCGGCGGAGACCGCCTTCAGCTGGGCCATCCGCCAGCGCGTATCCCAGTAGTCCCCTAGCCCGGCTTCCTCAATCACCACAAAGACTTCAGAAAGAGAACCACAATGAGCAATGTTGCAGTCATCGGACTCGGAATCATGGGCCTGCCCATGGCCATCAACCTGGTCAAGGCCGGCCACACCGTCACCGGCTTCAACCGCAGCCAGGACAAGATCGACAAGCTGGTCTCCGAAGGCGGCAAGGGTGCCACGAGCATCGCCGACGCCGTCAAGGACGCCGACGTCGTCATCACCATGGTCCCGGACTCCCCCGATGTCGAAGGCGTAGTCAGCGGCAAGGACGGCGTCTTCGCCAACGCCAAGAAGGGCACCTTGTGGATTGACGCTTCCAGCATCCGCCCGGATGTGGCCAAGCGCCTGTCCGAGGACGCAGCCGCAGCAGGCATCCGCCCGCTCGACGCTCCCGTTTCCGGCGGCGAGCAGGGCGCCATCGACGCCGCCCTCTCCATCATGGTGGGCGGCGACGCGGCGGACTTCGAGGCAGCACAGGACGTCCTCAACGCCGTCGGCAAGACCATCGTCCACGTCGGCCCGTCCGGCTCCGGCCAGACCGTCAAGGCAGCTAACCAGCTGATCGTCGCCGTCAACATCGAGGTCCTGGGCGAGGCCATCGCCTTCCTCGAGGCCTACGGCGTGGACACCGACGCCGCCCTCAAGGTCCTCGGCGGCGGCCTCGCAGGCTCCAAGGTCCTGGACCAGAAGGGCCAGAAGATGCTCGACCGCAACTTCGACCCCGGCTTCCGCCTTGCCCTCCACCACAAGGACCTCGGCATCGTCACCTCCGCAGCCCGCGAAGCCAACGTCGCCGTCCCCCTCGGCGCCGTCGTCGCACAGCTCGTCGCCGCCACCGTCAACCAGGGCGACGGCGGTCTCGACCACTCGGGCCTCTTCAAGCAGGTCCTCCAGCTCAGCGGCCGGAAGTAACCACTCCCACCCCTTTCGAGTTTTTGTCCAGATAATCGGCCCAAACGGTCCCTTATCTCCCGGTATCTGGACAAAAACTCGCTTTAGCACACCCAAAATCAGCCCCCAAAGGGCACCCCAAAGACTTCTTAGGAGCACACCATGAGCAAGATGCGTACCGTTGATGCAGCGGTTGCCATCCTGGAAAAGGAAGGCGCCATCGAGGCGTTCGGCCTGCCAGGCGCGGCAATCAACCCCTTCTACTCCGCCATGCGGGCCCACGGCGGCATCCGCCACACGCTGGCCCGCCACGTTGAAGGCGCCAGCCACATGGCCGACGGGTACTCCCGGGCCAAGGACGGCAACATCGGCATCTGTATCGGCACCTCCGGCCCTGCCGGCACCGACATGATCACCGGGCTGTACGCGGCCTGGGCCGACTCCATCCCCATGCTCTGCATCACCGGCCAGGCACCCGTGGCCAAGCTGCACAAGGAAGACTTCCAGGCTGTGGACATCGAGTCCATCGCCAAGCCCGTCACCAAGATGGCCATGACCATCCTGGAGCCCGGCCAGGTTCCCGGCGCCTTCCAGAAGGCCTTCCAGCTGATGCGCTCCGGCCGCCCCGGTCCCGTGCTGCTGGACCTGCCGATCGACGTGCAAATGGCCGAGATCGAATTCGACATCGACACCTACGAGCCCCTGCCCGTAGAGAAACCCAAGGCCAGCCGCAAGCAGCTGGAAAAGGCCCTGGACATGCTGACCGCAGGCGAGCGCCCGCTGATCGTGGCCGGCGGCGGCATCATCAACGCCGGCGCGTCCGGGCAGCTGGTGGAACTGGCCGAGCTGCTGGGCGTTCCGGTCATCCCCACCCTGATGGGCTGGGGCTCCATCGCCGACGACCACCCGCTGATGGCCGGCATGGTGGGCCTGCAGACCTCGCACCGCTACGGCAACGAGAACTACCTGCGCAGCGACTTCGTGATCGGCATCGGCAACCGCTGGGCCAACCGCCACACCGGCGGGCTGGACACCTACACGGCCGGCCGCAAGTTCGTGCACATCGACATCGAGCCCACCCAGATCGGCCGCGTCTTCTCCCCCGACTTCGGCATCGCGTCCGACGCCGGCGCTGCCTTGGAAGGCCTGATTGAACTGGCCCGCGAACGCCGGGCAGCCGGATCCCTGCCGGACTACTCCGGCTGGGCCGCCGAATGCGCCGAGCGCAAGGCCAGCCTGCACCGCAAGACGCACTTCGAGAACATCCCCATCAAGCCGCAGCGCGTCTACGAGGAAATGAACAAGTCCTTCGGAAAGGACACCACTTACGTGTCCACCATCGGCCTGTCCCAGATCGCCGGCGCCCAGATGCTCCACGTGTTCGGTCCGCGCAAGTGGATCAATGCCGGCCAGGCCGGTCCCCTGGGCTGGACCGCCCCGGCCGCCCTGGGCGTTGTCCGCGGCAAGCCGGAGGAGACCGTTGTTGCCCTGTCCGGTGACTACGATTTCCAGTTCATGATCGAGGAACTGGCTGTGGGGGCGCAGTTCAACCTGCCGTACATCCACGTGGTGGTCAACAACTCCTACCTGGGCCTGATCCGCCAGTCCCAGCGCGGCTTCAACATGGAGCAGAACGTCTCCCTGGCCTTCGAGAACATCAACAGCCCGGAGACGAACGGCTACGGCGTGGACCACGTCAAGGTTGCCGAAGGCCTGGGCTGCAAGGCCATCCGGGTGGAGGACCCCAACGACCTGGGCTCCGCGTTCGACAAGGCAAAGGCACTGGCTGGCGAATTCAAGGTTCCCGTGGTTGTAGAAGTGATCCTGGAAAAGATCACCAACATCTCCATGGGCGTGGAAATCAATGCGGTCAACGAGTTCGAGGAACTGGCCGAAACCAGCGCTGACGCCCCCACCGCCATCCTGGCGATGCAGGCCTAATCATGCGGATCGTGATCGCGCCGGACAAGTTCAAGGGGTCCCTGTCCGCCCCGGAGGTTGCCCGGCACCTGGATGCGGGGCTGCAGGCGGCAACCGGCCACAACCTGGACGTCATCCGGATTCCGGTGGCCGACGGCGGCGAGGGCACCCTCGACGCCGCCGTCGGCTCCGGCTTCACCCGCCGAAGCGCCCTGGTCAGCGGCCCCACCGGGCAGCCGCTCCGGGCGGAGTTTGCGGTCCGCGGCCGCGAAGCTGTCATTGAAATGGCCGCCGCTTCGGGGCTCGCCGTCCTGCCGGACGACATCAAGGACGCCAAGAACTCCACCAGCCTGGGCACCGGTGAACTGATCCGGGCAGCGCTCGACGCCGGATGCCGGCAGATCATTTTGGGCGTCGGCGGGAGCGCCAACACCGACGGCGGCGCCGGCGTCCTGCAGGGACTCGGCGCGGAGCTCCTCGACGGCGAAGGCAACGAACTGCCGCCCGGCGGCGCGGCCCTCGCCAGGTTGGACCGGATCGATTTCTCCGGCTTCGACACCCGGCTGGACGAGGCACGCTTTGTCCTTGCCAGCGATGTGGACAACCCGCTGCTCGGAGTGGAAGGCGCCGCGGCAATCTTCGGCCCGCAGAAAGGCGCCACCCCGGAGGACATCGCAATCCTCGACGCCGCGGTCTCGCACTTCGTGGACGTGCTCGCCGCCGAAATCGGGCCGCGCGCGCTGAAGGCCGCTGACGCACCGGGTGCCGGGGCGGCGGGCGGCGTGGGCTACGCCGCCATCGCGGTCCTGGCCGCGACGCGCAGGCCGGGCATCGACGTCGTCCTGGAATTCAGCGGACTCTCGGACCGGCTCGCCGGCGCGGACCTGGTGATCACCGGCGAAGGCAGCCTGGACGAACAGAGCCTGCTCGGCAAGACGCCCATGGGCGTGGCACGGGCGGCTGCACGGGCCGGCGTTCCGGTGGTGGCCGTCTGCGGCCGGACCACGCTGACGCCGGCGCAGCAGAAGGATTCCGGGTTCCGGCAGGTCTACCCTCTGACCTCGCTGGAGGCCAAGGTAGAAATATGTATAGCCGAAGCAGGACCCCTGCTCGAACAATTGGGAAAGAACATCGGCATGGAGCTGGCGGACCTGGTCCCGGCCGGTTCCACCCCGGCTGGTTACACCCCGCCAGTGAACAGCGTCCGCACTAAGGAGCCCCTCAATGTCTGAAGAAAGCTTTGACCTCGTCATTCGGGGCCAGCGCGTCCTCACCACCGCCGGTATCGCGGCGCGTGAAGTAGGCGTACGCGGCGGCAAGATCGTCGCCATCGAGCCGCTCGGCAACGGCCTGTCCGGCGCGGAAGTGATCGAACTGGCCGACGACGAAACCCTCATTCCCGGCCTGGTGGACACCCACGTCCACGTCAACGAGCCCGGCCGCACCGAGTGGGAGGGCTTCGCGTCCGCCACCCGTGCCGCCGCAGCCGGCGGCGTCACCACCATCATCGACATGCCGCTGAACTCCATCCCGCCCACCACCACGGTGGAAGGCCTCAAGCTCAAGCGCGAAGTGGCCGAGGACCAGGCGTTCGTGGACGTCGGGTTCTGGGGCGGCGCCGTGCCCGGCAACAAGGCGGACCTCCGCCCGCTGCACGACGAAGGCGTGTTCGGGTTCAAGTGCTTCCTGCTGCACTCCGGCGTGGACGAGTTCCCGCACCTCGAGGCGGACGAGATGGAAGAGGACATGGCCGAGCTCAAGTCCTTCGACTCGCTTATGATCGTCCACGCCGAAGACTCCCACGCGATCGACCGCGCACCACACCCCGGCGGCGACCACTACTCCACGTTCCTGGCTTCCCGCCCCCGCGGCGCCGAGAACAAGGCCATCGCCGAGGTAATCGAACGCGCCCGCTGGACCGGCGCCCGCGCCCACATCCTGCACCTGTCCTCCTCTGACGCGCTGCCGATGATCGCCTCAGCCAAGCGCGACGGCGTGCACCTCACCGTCGAGACCTGCCCGCACTACCTCACGCTGATGGCCGAGGAGATTCCCGACGGCGCCACCGCGTACAAGTGCTGCCCGCCTATCCGCGAGGCTTCCAACCGCGAGCTGCTGTGGAAAGGCCTGCAGGAGGGCACCATCGACTGCATCGTCTCGGACCATTCCCCGTCGACCCTTGACCTGAAGGACCTGGAAAACGGCGACTTCGCCGTGGCCTGGGGCGGCGTCTCATCGCTGCAGCTGGGCCTGTCGCTGATCTGGACCGAGGCCCGGCACCGCGGCATCCCGCTGGAGCAGGTTGTTTCCTGGATGGCCGAGAAGCCCGCCGCCCTGGCCCGCCTGTCCAACAAGGGCCAGCTGGCGCTCGGGTATGACGCCGACTTCTCGGTGTTCGCGCCGGATGAGGCCTTCGTGGTGGACGTCTCCAAGCTGAAGCACAAGAACCCCATTACGCCGTATGACGGCAAGGCGCTCTCCGGAGTGGTCCGGAAGACTTTCCTGCGCGGACATGAAATCGACGGCCAGACCCCGGGCGGCAAGCTCATCCGCCGCGGCGGCGTCTGAGGCATCACGCCATGGCTGTCCAGGTACATTCCCCGCGCGGCATATGTGTGGCGGGTCCGGCGACACCGGGCCCGGCGCTCAAGGCCCATGGCCTGGCTGTCTGGGTGACCCCGGACGGCGACCAGGACATTGACGACGCCGTGATGGCGCGCGCCGCGGAGCTGTTACTGGCGCGTGCCCTGAAGATTGCTCCGGAGGCGGAAGTCCACGTTTGGCCCGCCGCCGGAGCTGCAACTTCCGCTGCCCACGCCGCCCCGCCGGGGGGACCGCACGGGCCAGCCGGCAGCGGAACCCAGGTGCCGTCGTCGTCCGTTCCGGAGGACTCCCCGGAGGACGACGACGGCGCAACTCCCCTCCCGCCGTTGGCCGGACCCGCGAGCCTCGTGTCAGTGGACCTTGCCGCCGGCGAGGTCCAGCTGGACGGGGCGCCGGTGCCGCTGACCGGCGTCGAATTCAAACTCCTGCGCTATCTGGTGGAGAATTGTTCGCGGGCCATCAGCCGGGAAGAGCTCCGGCTGTTCCTGGAATCATTCGATTCCCCCGCAGCGGCCTCCCGTTCCATCGATGTGTACGTTGGCCGGGTGCGGCGGAAGCTGCGCCGCGGCCGGCATGCCATCGCCACGGTGCGCGGCGGCGGCTACCAGTTCGTCCCAGGTCCCCACGCCAAAGTGCGCGGACCTGCGGAATACTGCATCTGAGAAAACACGAGGAACACCATGACCCCCATTGACCAGGCCACCATGGCTTTCACGCCCACAGCGCTCATCGGCACGGCTCTCAGCGGAAGGCTCCAGCCCGGCACCCCGGCTCCGGATTTCACCCTGCCGGACGCCGCCGGGAAGGCTGTATCCCTCGCGTCCTACCGGGGCAGGAACGTGATCGTCTACTTCTACCCGAAGGCTGCCACTCCCGGCTGCACCACCGAGGCCTGCGACTTCCGCGACAACCTGGCGTCGCTGCAGGGCTCCGGCTACGAGGTCATCGGCATCTCCCCGGACGCCCCCGCGGCACTCGCAGAGTTCACGGGAGATTTCAGGCTGAACTTTCCGCTGCTCTCCGACCAGGACAATGCCGTCGCCGTGGCGTACGGAGCCTGGGGCGAGAAAGTCCTCAACGGCGAAATCACCGAGGGCGTACTGCGCTCCACCGTGGTCATTGGCGCTGACGGCAGCGTCACGCTGGCCCGCTACCAAGTGGACGCACAGGGCCACGTCGCTACGCTCCGCGGGGAGCTGGGGCTGTAAGAGGCAGCGCTTCGGCGCCGTGCGGCCGGGTCATACCGGCCGCACGGGCCAGGCACAGCAACGGCACAGGTGTTACGGGGAACGTTGCATGGACCATCTCCGAGCTTGAAAGCAGCAGTCCATGCGACGTTCCCCCCCGCACCGTCCTATCCTCGTCCCTTGTCGCGTTCACCCTGGCCCTGACAGGGTGCGGAGCCGGCGCGGCTACAGACCCCTCCGGGACTGCAACATCAGCGGCCGCTGCGGGCAGCGGCGCAGCCACGGAATCAGGCACAGAAACGGGCGGCGCCGGAACAACGACGGCGGAAACCACCCTCTTCGCCGACGGCGCCTCCCATGATGTCAGCATTGAATGGGATGAGGCTGCCTACACCGACATGATCGCCGCCTACGAGGCAGACGGGTCCAAGGAATGGATCCAGGCGGACATCACCATCGACGGCACGCTCGTCTCCGGCATCGGCGTGCGGCTCAAGGGCAACTCGACGCTGCGCAGCCTCAGCGGCGACGGCAACGGACCAAGGGGCGGCGGGGCCGCGGTTTCGTCCGGCATCTCCTCCGACGTTCCGGAATCCCTGCCGCTGCTGATTGACTTCGATAAGTACGTTGACGGCCAGACTTACCAGGGGATCACCCAGCTCTCGCTGCGTCCGGGCTCGCCGGTCCTGAACGAGGCCCTGGCGCTGGCTCTCACCGAGGCGAGCGGCCAGGCCACGCAGCGCTACGCCTACGCCACCTACTCCGTGAATGGCAGCACCACCCAGACCAGGCTGCTGGTCGAAAACCCGGACGAAGCCTATGCCGACGCCCTCTTCGACACCCCGGGCGTGCTCTATAAGTCCGACGCGGAGTCCAGCTTCACGTACCAGGGCGACGACCTTGCAACGTACGAAGACCAGTTCAAACAGCTCAATGCGGAGGACAGCGAGGACCTCCAGCCCATCGTCGATTTCCTCAAGTGGCTCTCCGAAGCCGCCGACGAGGAGTTCGACGCCGGGCTGGCCAACCGGGTGGATGTGGAATCGTTTGCACGCTATGCGGCCACGATGAACCTGCTGGTCAACGGCGACGACATGGCCGGCCCCGGCCAGAACTACTACCTCTGGTACGACCTGGATACCAAGAAGATCTCCGTCATTGCCTGGGACCTGAACCTGGCCCTGACGGGCAACGCCACGGCCTCCCCGGATGAGGAGGTCTCCATTGGCGGAGGCGGGGGCATGGGCGGAGGCGCAGGCATGCAGCGGCCTCAGGGCGAAAATGACGACGCCGGGGCACCGCCGGCGGGAGTTCCGGCCGACGCCGGTTCGCCGCCGGCGGGGGCCGCCCTGGGCGGTGCCAGGGGCGGCAACGAGCTCAAGGAGCGGTTCCTTGCCTCCGAGGCGTTCCAGTCCCTATACGACAACGCCTACGCGGACCTCTATGAGCAGCTGTTCGCCAGCGGGACCGCCGCCGGCCTCCTGGACAAGATCGCCGCCGTCGTGCCTCCCAGCGATGACCTCACGCAGGAGGAACTGGCGGAGCAGACTGACACGCTCCGCACGTTCATCCAGGAACGCACCGAGGCACTCGAGGACCAGGTCTAGGCGTTACTGAGAGATCACCTGACCAGCCGGCGGAATACTGCATCTGAACCCGTGGTTGTTCCAGTAGAACCGACTGAGTACCAATCGCTTTTGTCAGTAATCAGACTCCAGAAGGACCATCATGAGCCCCAACCTGACCACCAAGCTCCAGCCCGGAACCCAGGCACCCGACTTCACCCTGCCTGACGCTGAAGGCAAGCCGACATCCTTGGCCGATTACCGCGGCAAGAACGTCATTGTGTACTTCTACCCGGAAGCGGCCACCCCCGGCTGCACCACCGAGGCCTGCGACTTCCGCGACAGCCTCGCATCCCTGCAGGGCTCCGGTTACGAGGTCTTGGGCGTCTCCCCCGACGCCCCCGAAAAGCTGGCCCACTTCACCGGCGACTTCGCGCTGACCTTCCCGCTCCTGGCCGACGAGGACCACTCCGTGGCGCTGGCCTACGGCGCCTGGGGCGAAAAGCTGCGGGACGGCGAAGTCACCGAGGGCATCGTCCGCTCCACCGTCGTGCTCGATCCTGAAGGCAAAGTGAAGCTGACCCAGTACCAGGTCAAGGCACAGGGCCACGTCGCAGCGCTGAAGGAAGCCCTGGGCGTCTAGGACGCTCTCTCACTTTTCGCAACAAAAACCGGAACCCTCTCTCACCCTTGAGAGAGGGTTCCGGTTTTTCCTGTAGTTAGTGAGAGAGGGTTCCGGCTGCCGTCGGCCAGATCAGATGCGGGCCCGGTCGGATGCCGCTGCGGAGTGACGGACCTGCGCCGGCGTGAAGCGGGCGCCGGCGTCGGGGAAACCGGGAACCTCAATGCGCGCGTGGCTGTGGACCTCAGTGACGGTGTCCCGCGTATGCCCGGCGATTTTGGCCATTGTGGTGACCCACATCCCGTCCATGGACTTGACCCGGCTGATCAGCTGTTCGAGGGCCACCGCTTTGGACGGCCGGCCGGAGATGAACGGATGGTTCGTCAGTACGAAGCAGGTTCCGGCCGCGTGGTGCGCCTCGGCTTCCAGGGTCCACATTTCGAGGACCTTGGCGGGGCTTTCGATGACTCCGCTGCCGGTCACCCCGGGGTAGAAGGCATACTGCTCCCAGTCGTCGAGCGCCCAGTCGACCGGGATTTCGACCAGGTCCCTGGAGTCGCCCTCGGCGACGCTGAAGCGGTACGGCGCATCGCCGTCGAGCAGGCTGGAGTCGTAGAGGAAGCCCCTATCCGCCAGCAGGGCCGGCGAGTGCCAGTTCAGCTCCCACCAGGGAGCGCGGTAGCCGACCGGCCGCACGCCCGCGACCTTGGCCAGTGCTTCCAGCCCCCGGTCGATGTACCGCGCCTCGGTGGCTGCGTCGATGCCCTGCATGGGTTCGTGCAGGTAGCCGTGGTGGGCGATCTCGTGGCCTGCGTCCACGATCCGGCGCACCACGTCGGGGTAGCTTTCGGCGGTGAAACCGGGGATGAAGAAGGTGGCCTGGATATCCTGGCGCTGCAGGATCTGCAGCAGCCGCGGTACCGCAACCTTGGGTCCGTAGGACTGGTGGGTCATGAGGGACATCCGGCGCGTGCTGGTGGGGTCGTGGGCGATGGTGCATGACTCCGCGTCCACGTCGAAGGTGAAGGATGCGGCCGCCCTGTACCCTTCGGGCCAAGTGATGGGATGGGCGGAGTCCGGGAAGGCGGGGAAATCCATGGTCCGATTCCTTCTAGAGCGAGACGGCGGTTGTCGGGCGGGCTGCCGGGTCCGGGACATCTGACTCGGGCGACTCCGGGACGGTTACCGCGGCCGGCGGCGGTTCTGCGCCGACCAGAAACTTGCGGTGAAACCGGGGTCCCAGGACCCCGTAGCTGGCGGCGCTGCTGAGTCCGCCGGCGAGCCAGGACAGGTCCCAGCCGCCCAGGGCCACGGCGATGGGGCCCTGCATTGCCGGGACCAGCCCGTACATAAACAGCCAGGTGGCGAAGATGCCGACCAGGAGGGATACGATGCCGGCCCAGTTGACGCCGGGGAGGCGCTTGGTGCCCACGCCGTCGAACAGCCGTGAGGGGTCGCCGGGCCAGCGCTTCTCGATCCAGAAGTAATGCACCAGCATCACACCGCCCAGGCCGCCACCCATGCGACGAGTCCGATGAGCCAGGCGTCCAGCACGGCGGCGAAGTCCTCCTGGAAGATGAAGGAAGACGACGGCGGCCAGCGAGAACACGCCGACGAACAGGTTCAGCTTGCGGCGGCTGATGGTGATGTCGAGGGCCTGCGTCGCGACGGAGAAGGTGTAGATGTTCAGGATGTTGGTGGCGATGGGTCCGTGCAGGACCATCAGCAGCACCGGAAGTGCGAGGACTCCAAAGTTCTGAACGATGAGTTTTCCGGGATCGATCTCGCCGCTGTTGGTGGCGAGGCTGGCGCCCAGGATTCCGAGCCAGACAACGGGGATGAACTGACCTAGGACCGAGGCCAGGTAGACCCTTCGCTTCGGCACTTCGGTGCTGACGAAGCGGGAGTAGTCGGCGGCGTAGGTGAACCAGGTGATCCCCCAGCCGATGCCAATGGCCGTCATGACGGCGCTCATCGCGGCGATCCGCTCCGAGCCTTCGAGGATGTTGCCGGCCGGTCCGGCGTAGGTCCAGTTGATCTTCATGCCGAACCAGGCGACGGCGGACATCACCGCGAGGATGATGATGGTGGGCGGCACGGTCCACTTCTCAAATGCCGCGATGGCCTTGTACCCGAACCAGGCGATGGCCACCTGCGCAGCCATGATGGTCGTGGCGACGCCGATCTTCCAGACGTAGTTCCGGGCCGTGGGGTCAACCCAGCCGAGGGTTCCGAACAGTGCCATCACCAGGTCCAGGATGATCCAGGTGTTCACCGCGCACCAGCCGATCACCAGCAGCGCCTGGATGGCAGCCGGCAAATAGTTTCCGCGCCTGCCGAACGCCGCGCGGGCCAGCACCATGCCGGTGGCCCCGGTCTTCTGGCCGAGCAGGACGAAGCAGCCGAACAGGAGCATGCCGATCAGGTTCCCCAAAACCAGAACGATAACCGTGTCAGCGAAGCCGAGACCGAGGTGGATGCCCAAAGCACCGAGCACCCAGTTGATGGGCGCAAGGTTGGCTCCCGCCCAGATCCAGAACTGACCGGAGACCTTCCGGGTCCGCTGTGATTCGGGGATGGGCTGAAGCCAGGCTTCAACGTCTTCGCCGGCGACGGGCACCGGGCCGGCCGGGACTGCAGTGGAGTTGTGTTGCATGTGGGGCCTCCATAGGGAGAAAAGGGGGATACCGCAAGGTTATGTGCTGCAGGCCACACTCAACAAGATACGATATGTACAGGAAAACGACCTTTTGCATGACGGAGCGTAATGCCACTACACCTCAGTGAAATCCTGAAACATGCCACCCTCACCGCCGCTGATCCCGTGATTCGCGCAGGCGCTTCCGCAGTGGCCAATACGCAATTGCGGTGGGTCCACTCCAGTGAGGTTTTGGATATCGCCCCATTGCTAAGCGGCGGCGAGCTGCTTCTGACCGGCGGCGACGCGTTGGCTTCGGCATCGGACGGCCGCCGGGTGGAGTACGTCCGGCAGCTGGCGGCCCGGGGGGTCGGCGCCCTGGCGGTGGAAACGGGACAGACCCTGGCCTCGATTCCACTGTCGATGGTCCAGGCGGCGGAAAGCGCCGGGCTCCCCCTCATTGAATTGCGCAAGGTGGTGCCCTTCGTGGGCATCATGCAGGCCATCAATTCGATGCTGGTCAGCGAATCGGTGGCGCACCTGCGCCGCGCAGACGAAGCCAGCCATGCCATGGCCGTTGAACTGGCCCACGGGAGCAGCCTCGATCAGATCCTGGCAGTACTGGCCGGGCTCATTGACGCGACGCTGGAGCTCTCGTCGGTGTCCGGCGTGACCCTCGGCAGCGCGGGACCGGATACCCCGGGCCCTGACGGAGCGGGCACGCAGCCGGCGGACGGCTCCACTCCGGCAGGCGGCTCCGGGGCAGGCGGTTCCGGGGCAGGCGGTTCCGGGGCAGCCAGCTCCGGGACGTCGGAAAGCACTGGCCTGGCAGCCGGGCCTGGCGCGGACGGCACTGTGATCAGCATCGACGTTCCGGTCCGCGGCGTTCCCTCCGCCCGGCTGGTCATCAATGTTCCGGCCCATGGCGACGTCAACCTGGCGCGTGTCGCCGGCGGGCGCTGCATTGACATCCTTTCGCTGGCGCTGCTTCAACGGATGCCACCCGGGCTTAAAGAGGTGGCCGGGACCGCGCTCCTGCGTGCTGTCAGCTCCGGCAGCCAGCCCTGGCGGCTTCAACAGCTGTCTCCGGCTGTCGGGATCCCGCCCTCTGCCACAGTCGTCGCCGTCGTCGTCAGGACGTCCACCTCGCAGCAGCTGCGGGCGGCCATGGACAAGATCCTGAAGCGCTCAGCCCAGCAGAGTGCCAGCTACGTGGACAACGCGGAGCTCCTTGCGCTTGCCGCCCTTCCCTTTGACGGGGCGGTGGCCGCACGCGCCGAGCTCGTGACAGCGTTGCGGGAGTTGCCGGTTGAGGCCGGGACCATGACGGCGGTGGGTCCCCTGGCGTCGGGGATCGAAAACGCGCCGTGGTCGCTGTCCGAGGCGAAGTGCGCCTTGGATCTTGCCGTGAAGGGTTCGCTTCGGGCGGTGGCCCGGCCGCTGTCGGAAACCGAAGGTGTGGTGCTCGACGTCGAACACCTCGCCGTGGAGCGCCTGGTGGCGCAGCATCTGGACCAGGGCGTGCGGCAGGATTTCGTCCGCCAGCAGTTGGGGCCCGTGCTGGAGCACGACGCGCGGCGGAACTCCCAGCTCCTGGCAACGCTGGCAACCTGGCTCGACTCCGGCTGCAATACAGCGCAGGCCGCCCGGGAACTCCACGTGGAACGGCAGTCGATGCACCACCGCCTGCAACGGATTTTCGAGCTGTGCGGCGGCGACCCGCGGGGAACTGGCCGGCTCGCTGCGCTGCACCTGGCCACCCGGCTGGCCGCGCTGGAGCCCAGCCCGCAGCTCCGTGCTGTAGGCCCGCCTTCAGGACGCTCTCTCACTTTCCGCACCAAAACCAGGGACGCTCTCTCACTTTCCGCAAGGAAGTGAGAGAGCGTCCCGGATGAGGCGACAGGAAGTGAGCGAGCGTCCCGGTAGGTTAGCGGAGCACCACGGTCCTGCTGCCGTGGAGGATTACCCGGCCCTCGCAGTGCCAGCGCACGGCGTTGCTGAGCGCTTTGCACTCCGTGTCGCGGCCAGCCGCGACGAGGTCCTCCGGTCCGTAGGTGTGGTCCACTTCCACCGTCTGCTGCGAGATGATCGGGCCCTCGTCGAGCTCGCCGTTGACGTAGTGCGCGGTGGCGCCCACGGTCTTCACGCCGCGGGCGTAGGCCTGGTGGTACGGCTTGGCACCCTTGAAACTGGGCAGGAACGAGTGGTGGATGTTGATCGCCTTGCCGTCCAGCTTGCGCGTGAGTCCGTCGCTGAGGACCTGCATATAGCGGGCCAGCACCACGAGCTCGACGTCGAACTCGTCGATGAGATCCAGCAGCCGGCCCTCCGCCGCGGGCTTGGTGGCGGCGGTGACGGGCACGTGGAAGAACGGGATGCCGTGCCACTCCACGAGCGCCTGGTGGTCCGTGTGGTTGGAGACCACGGCCACCACATCAACGGGCAGTTCGCCGATCCTGGCGCGGAACAGCAGGTCGTTGAGGCAGTGCCCGAACTTGGACACCATGATCAGCACCCGGCGCTTGGAACCCTGCGGCTCCAGCCGCCACCTCATCCCGAAGCGGTCAGCTACTGGGGCAAAAGCGGCCCGCAGGGTGTCCGCGGTGGAGGCATCGCCGTCGGACGCGAAGTGCACCCGCATAAAGAAGTGCCCTTCGGAGCGTTCGCCGAACTGCTGGTTGTCGATGATGTCGCAGCCGTGTTCCAGCAGGAAGCCGGAGACGGCGTGGACAATGCCCGGCGACTCCCGGCAGTCGAGCGTCAGGACGTGCTCCACGGTGGTGGCCGGGTCTGGGAGAGAGGTTTCAGTCTCGATGGCAGTCATGGCTCAGCACTCGATCACATTCACGGCGAGGCCCCCGCGGGAGGTCTCCTTGTACTTGGTTTTCATGTCCGCTCCTGTCTCACGCATGGTTTTGATGGCTTTATCCAGCGACACCTTGTGGCTGCCGTCGCCGTGCAGCGCCAGCCGCGCGGCGTTGATGGCCTTCACGCTGGCGATCGCGTTCCGTTCGATGCAGGGAATCTGCACCAGGCCGCCCACGGGATCGCAGGTCAGCCCAAGGTTGTGTTCAATGCCCACTTCGGCGGCGTTTTCCACCTGTTCGGGGGTGCCGCCCATGACCTCGCACAGCCCGGCGGCCGCCATGGAGCAGGCCGACCCCACTTCACCCTGGCAGCCCACTTCCGCACCGGAAATGGAGGCGTTGATCTTGAAGAGAATCCCGACGGCGGCCGCCGCCAGCAGGAAGCGGACCACACCGTCGTCGTCGGCTCCGGGAACAAATTTGATGTAGTAGTGCATGACAGCGGGGACGATGCCGGCTGCGCCGTTGGTGGGGGCGGTGACGATGCGGCCGCCGGCGGCGTTTTCCTCGTTGACCGCAAGGGCGAAGAGGTTCACCCATTCCATGGCCCGGAGCGGATCGGTGACGCCGGTGTCCGCGGTCAGGGTGCGGAATAACGACGGCGCCCGGCGCCTGACGTTCAGCCCGCCGGGAAGGATTCCTTCCGCGGCGCAGCCGTTGTCCACACATTCGCGCATGACGGCCCAGAGCGCCATCAGCTTTTCGCGGAGTTCCGCTTCGCTGCGCCATACCAGTTCGTTCGCGAGCATCACGTCTGAGATGGACATGCCTTCGCGGCTGCAGATGGCCAGGAGTTCGTCGGCGGTGGTGAACGGGTAGGGCAGGACGGTGGCGTCGGCCACCACCCGGTCGCCGGCGTCGGCATCGCCGTCTACAACGAAGCCGCCCCCTATTGAATAGAAGCTCCGTTCGCTGAGGACGGCGCCGGTGTGGTCCAGTGCCCGGAAGGTCATGCCGTTGGGGTGGGCGGGGAGGGATTTGCGGCGGTGCAGCACCACGTCCTCGTCCCAGTTGAAGTCCACCCGGTGGTGGCCGCCGATCCGGAGTTCGGCGTCGAGGGCTGCCGCGGCCACCTGGTCGTCGGCCGTGGTGGTGTCCACGGTTTCCGGGTCCAGGCCCTGGAGGCCCAGGACCACGGCCTTGTCGGAGCCGTGGCCGCGGCCGGTGGCACCGAGCGATCCGAACAGTTCTGCCTGGACCCGGACCGTGGCACTCAGGTGGCCATCACCTTTGAGCCCGTCCGCGAACAGTTTTGCTGCCCGCATCGGGCCGACCGTGTGTGATGAGGACGGCCCGATGCCAACGGAGAACAGGTCCAAGGCGCTGAGGGCCATTAGGGCACCTCAGGGGAAGCGAACTCCCTCATGCCATCCAGGAGCCAGCGGCCCAGGAAGTCCGCGAACGAGGCCCGGGGGAACAGCCGGTAACTTTCCTCCCCGGTCTTCAGGAGGGTGACCGGGATGTTTCCCACTTCCGTGGTCAGGGCCGTCCCCGGCGTGAAGCTGCGCGGGTGCAGGTCCAGGGCGCAGCCCTTCTCCAGCACTGCCCGGGCCCGCGGTCCGGAAAGTTCGAACGTGGTGCGGTTGGCGGAGAGGTCCACCACCTGGCCGGGAGCGTCGCCCAGGGCGGCCGTGAGCGAGCCGATCAGGTCTCCTCCCAGGGAGTCATGGGCTTCCTCCGGCGCCACCACCAGGAACTCGGACGGTCCCAGCCAGAGAACGCTGACACGCTCGGTGCCGGCCACCTCGCCACAGCGGACCGGCAGGCCGCCGGTGACGGAGGCGATCCGGGTCCCTTCCTCGGACCTGGGGTCGACGCGGACCCCGGCCATGGTCTGGAACGGGCCTTCCCTGAGGACGACCTTTCCCGGAACGGAGCCGGCCTCCAGCGCTGCGGCCAGGTGCGAGGCCGGGCTGCGGCGGATCTCCTGGAGTCCATTGACGCCTGTGAGTGCTGCAGTGTTAACCATCTTTGCGGGTCCCTTCGGGGTCAAAAAGTACGGTTTCGGCGACGACAACGTCAACCAGCTGGTCGCCGGCGGCGGCCACGAGGGTCTCGCCGATGCGGTTGCGGCCGTTCTTGATCAGGGCCAGGGCGAACGACCTGCCCAGCGCGGCGCTGTGGTAGCTCGAGGTCACGAAGCCCTCCATGGGAACCGGTCCGTAGGCGGGGTTGGTGGTGATGCCCTTTTCCACGAGCTGGGTGCCTTCCGGCAGCCGCAGTGTTCCGTCCACGGGAAGGACACTGACCAGGTGCTTGCGGTCCTCGCGACGGGCGTCGGCCCGGGCGTAGGAGCGCTTGCCGATGAAGTCCTTGGCCTTGGAGACCACCCATTCCATGCCCGCGTCCTGCGGGGTGACGGTGCCGTCGGTGTCCTGGCCAACGATCGGGTAACCCTTTTCGGCCCGGAGCACGTGCATGGTTTCGGTGCCGTAGGGGGTGATGTTGAATTCGGCCCCGGCGGCGGCCACGGCTTCCCAGGTGTTCAGCCCGTACCAGGACGGCACGTTGATCTCGTAGGCCAGTTCACCGGAGAACGAGATCCGGCAGATCCGCGCCTGCACACCGGAGGCGAGGGTGGTTTCGCGGAAGGTCATGAACGGGAACGCTTCGGTTTCCAGCCCGCCGCCGGCGGCGAGTTCCGGTGCCAGTTTGGCGATCACCGCACGGGATTTGGGCCCGACGACGGCAATGGTGGACCACTGTTCGGTCACCGAGGTGCAGTGCACGTCCAGTTCCGGCCACTCGGTCTGCAGCCATTCCTCCAGCCAGTCCAGCACCTTCGCGGCGCCGCCGGTGGTGGTGGTCATAAAGAACCGGTCCTCGTCCAGGCGGAGGGTCACACCGTCGTCGAAGATCATGCCGTCCGCCGTGCACATCACGCCGTAGCGGGCGGAACCCGGGGCGAGCTTCTTGAACGCGTTGGTGTAGATCCGGTTGAGGAACTCACCGGCGTCCTTGCCACGGATTTCGATCTTGCCGAGCGTGGTGGCGTCCATGAAGCCCACGGACTCGCGGACGGCGCCGCACTCGCGCAGCACGGCGGTGTCCATGTCCTCCCCGTCCTGCGGGTAGTACCAGGGGCGCTTCCACTGCCCGACGTCCTCGAACAGGGCACCCTGTGCCACGTGCCACGGGTGGATCGAGGTGACGCGGGCGGGGTCGAACAGTTCGCCGCGCTGGCGTCCGGCGAGTGCCGCGAACGCCACCGGGGTGAACGGCGCCCGGTAGGTGGTGGTGCCGATATCGCCAATGCCCCGCGAGGCTTCGCCGGCTGTGCGGAGGGCCGCGGCGATGACACCGATCGCGTTCACGCCGGAGGTTTTGCCCTGATCGTTGGCGGTGCTGATGGAGGTGTAGCGCTTGATGTGCTCCACGGACCGCATGCCCGCGCCGGTGGAGCGGAGGACGTCGGCCACGGACTGGTCCCGCTGGAAGTCCACGAAATGGTGGTGCCAGTCATCCGGCGTACCCTGCTCGCCGGGGACCAGCCACAGCTGGCGGGTCGGGCCGGAGGCCTTCGGCCCGGCCGGTACGGAGGGTTCGACGGCGGAACTGAAGCCGGCGGCGATGGCTGCCGAGGCTCCGGCGGAGATGCCCTCTGCCAGGACATCTGCCAGTTCGAAGCTGCCGCGGCCGGAGCCGATGGTCTGCTGGTTCGGGACCACGGTGCTCGGCACAAAGGCCGCCAGGTCCTCGTCCCAGCGCAGCTTGCCCTGCCGCTGGGAGTGCAGGTGCACCAGCGGGCTCCAGCCGCCGGAGACCGCCAGCAGGTCGCAGGCGATCTCTTCGATGCCGGAGGTCAGTTCGCCGTCGTCGTTGATACTGCGGACGGTGACGCTCGCGACCCGGCCGGTGTTTGTTCCGGACGCGCCGGAGTCCGCTGCAGCGGAGGTGTTGGCCACGGCACTGCCGATCAGCACCCGGGTCCCGGCTTCGACGGCGGCGGCTGCCACCTCGGTCAGCCTCGGGCGGGCGTCCACGACGGCGGCGACCTTGATGCCGGCGGCGCGGAGGTCCGCGGCCAGGGCGTAGGCGCTGTCGTTGGTGGTGCTGATGACCACCCGCTGCCCCGCTGCGACGGCGTAGCGGTTGAGGTAGCTGCGGACGGCCGAGGCGAGCATAATGCCCGGGCGGTCGTTGTTCTCGAAGACCAGCGGGCGTTCGTGGGCGCCCGGAGCCAGGACAACCTGCTTGGCGCGGACGTGCCAAATACGCTGCCGGGACACACCGGGGGCCGCCGGGCTGGACAGGTGGTCGGTGCGGTTCTGGACCGCGATGACGTAGTTAGCGTCATACGCGCCGAAGGCGGAGGTCCGGTTCAGGACGGTGCACTCGGCCCCGGATACCAGCTCGGCTTCGACGTCCGCCACCCATTCCAGGGCCGGCTTGCCCTCGATGGTCTCGGCCAGGCCGGGGGCCGTGGATCCGGACAGGAGCGTGCCGCCCAGTTCGGGCTGGTCGTCCATGAGCATCACCCGGGCGCCCGTGCGGACGGCCTCGCGGGCCGCGGCAAGGCCGGCCGGGCCGCCGCCGATCACCAGGACGTCAGTGTGGACGTACTTCTTGTCGTATTCGGCGCGGTCCTCCTCCGGGTCCAGCTTGCCCAGGCCGTTGAGCAGCTCAGCCTTCAGGCCGTCCACCAGGGTGACGGTGGTGGCGGGAAGCATGGACTCGGCGACGTCGCCCGGGAAGCGCGGGAAGATCTTGACCAGCGCGTTGGATTCCTCCACGCCGGCGGCCATGATGCCCCGGGGCCGGTCCTCGTAGAGCGAATTGCCGACGGCAACCCGGCCGTTGGCGAGCAGGGCCGAGGCGATCGTGTCCCCGGGGTGTCCGGTGAATTCCTCGCCGTCCACGGTGAAACGCCAGGAAATGCTGCGGTCGATGCGTCCGCCGGCGGCGAGGCGGGCGTTCTGGGAAGTCACTTGGTTGCTCCTTCCGGGGCGGTGGTGCCGGACTCGGTCGTGCTGGTTGCGGTGATGCTGGTGCCCGTGATGTCCGGGGCAGAGGTGCCGGTGGTGGTGCTGTCAGCCGCGAGGCTGGCCGTGCCGGATTCCGGGGCTGCCGGGACCCTCACGTCAGGCCGGGGCGCGCCCATCGGGTAGACGGCCTGGATGTCATAGGTGACGGTGTCGCGGAGCATGTTGAACCACTGGCGGCAGCCGGTGCTGTGCAGCCAGCGCTCAGCGAACGTTCCCTTGGTGTTGTCCCGGTAGAACAGGAACTCGGCCCATTCGCGGTCGTTCAGCTCGTTCGGGTTTTCCGGGTAGGGCACGTGGGCCTGGCCGCCGTAGTGGAACTCGGTCTCGTCGCGCGAGCCGCAGTTGGGGCATGAGATAAGCAGCATGTGCGTCTTCTTTCTAATGGACGGCGGCTAGTGGGCGACGGCGGCTGCGCCGTGTTCATCGATCAGGGCTCCGGTTTCGAAGCGTTCCAGCGCAAACGGCTTGTTCAGCTTGTGCGGGGTGCCCGTGGCGATCGTGTGTGCGAACGTCAGCCCGGCCGCCGGGGTGCCCTTGAAGCCGCCGGTCCCCCAGCCGCAGTTCACGAACATGTTCTCCACCGGCGTGGTACCCACGATCGGGGAGGCATCCAGCGTGGTGTCCACGATCCCGCCCCAGGTCCGGAGCACATGGGCCCGGGCGAAAATCGGGAAGAGTTCGACGGCGGCCGCCATCTGGTGCTCTATCACGTGGAACGAACCGCGCTGGCCGTAACCGTTATAGGAGTCCACGCCGGCGCCCATGACCAGCTCACCCTTGTGCGCCTGGGAGACGTAGACGTGGACGTGGTTGGACATCACCACCGTGGGGTGGACCGGCTCGTGCAGCTCGGAGACCAGCGCCTGGAGCGGGTGGGACTGGATGGGCAGCCTGAAGCCGGCCATTTCGGCCAGGACCGAGCTGTGCCCGGCGGCGCACAGGCCCACCTTTTCGGTGTGGATAGTGCCCTGGTTGGTCTTGACACCGACCACGCGGTTCCCGTCCTTGAGGAAGCCGGTGACCTCGCAGTTCTGGATGATGTCCACGCCCAGCTCATCGCACTTCCGGGCGAAGGCCCAGGCCACATGGTCATGCTTGGCGATGCCCGCCCGCGGCTGGTAGGTGGCACCCATGACCGGGTAGCGGATGTTGTCGCTGATGTTCAGGATGGGGCACAGTTCCTTGACCTGGTCCGGTTCCAGCCATTCAGCGTCCACGCCGTTGAGCTTGTTCGCTCCCACCCGCCGGATGCTTTCACGGACATCACCGAGGGTGTGGGCCAGGTTCATGACACCGCGCTGGCTGAACAGGAAGTCGTACTCGAGCTCCTCCGGCAGGATCTCCCACAGCTTCAGGGCGTGCTCATAAATGGCTGCGCTCTCGTCCCAGAGATAGTTGGAACGGATGATGGTGGTGTTCCGGGCCATGTTCCCGCCAGCCAGCCAGCCCTTTTCCAGCACGGCGATGTTCGTCATCCCGTGGTTCTTCGCCAGGAAGTACGCCGTGGCCAGGCCATGCCCGCCACCGCCCACAATCACGGCGTCATAGGAAGACTTCGGCTCCGGGTTGCGCCAGAGGAAATCCGGGTGCTCCGGGAGCTGATGCGTGCTCACTGGGCTGCTCCAATCATTTCTGTTTCAAACGTGGAAATCTCGGCTTCGCCGGAAAGATGCGGGTAAAGCGGGAACTGCTCGGCAAGGGCCGTGACCCGTGCGCGGAGTCCGACGGCGGTGTCCTCCGCCAGGGTTCCCGTGCCGGCAGCGCCGATAAGCGCGGTTGCGATGATGTCCGCGACCTCGGTGAATTCGGTTTGGCCGAAGCCGCGGGTGGCGAGAGCCGGGGTGCCGATGCGGAGGCCGGAGGAGACCATCGGCGGGCGGGGGTCGAACGGGACGGCATTGCGGTTGACGGTGATGCCGATCCGGTGGAGAGTGTCTTCGGCCTGCTGTCCGTCCAGTTCGGAGTTGCGCAGGTCCACGAGGACCAGGTGGACGTCGGTGCCGCCATTGACCACGGAGATGCCAGCCGCGGCGACGTCGTCGCGGAGGAGCCGTTCGGCCAGCAGCTTGGATCCCTGGAGTACGCGCTCCTGGCGTTCCTTGAATTCGGGGGTGCCGGCGAGTTTGAAGGCCACTGCTTTGGCGGCGATGACGTGCTCCAGCGGGCCGCCCTGCTGGCCGGGGAATACGGCGCTGTTGATCTTGCGGGCGTACTCCTCCTTGGCGAGGATGACGCCGCCGCGCGGGCCGCCAAGGGTTTTGTGCGTGGTAGTGGTGACGACGTCGGCGTACGGCACCGGGTTGGGGTGCAGTCCGGCAGCGACGAGCCCGGCGAAGTGTGCCATGTCCACCATCAGGTAGGCGCCCACGAGGTCTGCGATCCTGCGGAATTCGGCGAAGTCGAGCTGGCGGGAGTAGGCGGACCAGCCGGCCACGATCAGCTTGGGCCGGTGTTCCAGGGCCAGGGCCTCGACTTCGGCCATGTCCACGCGGAGGTCGGACTCGCGGACGTGGTACGGGACCACGTTGTAGAGCTTGCCGGAGAAGTTGATCTTCATGCCGTGGGTGAGGTGGCCGCCGTGGGCCAGGCTGAGGCCCATGATGGTGTCGCCCGGGTTCAGCAGGGCGAACATAGCGGCGGCGTTGGCCTGGGCGCCGGAATGCGGCTGAACATTGGCGAATTCGGCGCCGAACAGGGCCTTGACCCGGTCGATGGCGAGCTGCTCGATCACGTCAACGTGCTCGCAGCCGCCGTAGTATCGCTTGCCCGGGTAGCCTTCGGCGTACTTGTTCGTCAGGACCGAGCCCTGCGCCTCCATGACCGCCGACGGGGCGAAGTTCTCGGAGGCAATCATCTCCAGGGTGGACTGCTGGCGGCCCAATTCCCGGGCAATAGCCTGTTCGACCTCGGGATCGAGTACGGAAAGACGTTCGTTCAACTGCTCAACCACGGATGCTCCTTTGAAATACCATCGTTCGGTGTTTGATATATCAGTGTACGACCAATGGTATGGTTGAGATCACAAGAGAGTCAAGAGCCGGTAGCAAACTGAAGCTGGACTCCCGCTTGGAACAAGGAACGGAGCGGATCCATGAGCGCACTTCACGCCTTGCCTCCTGCCGGGGACGAAGGGCTGTCCCAGGCAGAGGCCGCCTACCTGCAGTTGCGCGACAAGCTGATCATGCTCGAGATCCGGCCGGGCGAGCCTATCAATGACGGGCAGTTGGCCGCCGAACTCGGCTTTGGCCGGACGCCCGTACGCGAGGCCATAAAGCGGCTGGAGGTGGACCACTTGGTGGTTTCCTACCCGCGCCGGGGAACCTTTGCCACCAATGTCGACTTCACGGAACTGGCCGACGTCTCCGAAATCCGGGAGTTACTCGAACCGCGGGCGGCGCGGCGGGCTGCCACGCGGGCCACCCCCTCGATGCGCCGGGAACTGATCGAGGTCGCCAAGACTATCGCGGAGCTGGATCCTAGCCCGGCAGAGTCCCGCGACCTCATGCGCTACGACCTGACCGTGCACCGGTTGATCTACCGGGCCGCGGCCAACCCCCACCTCGAAGAGACCCTGATCCGCTACGACAATCTGGCGACACGCATCTGGTGCCTGGTCCTGGATAAGTTGCCATCCGTGAGCGGTCACATCACCGAACACGTTGAGCTCCTCAAGGCCGTCGCCGAGGGTGACGCAGACAAGGCGGGCGAGCTGGCCCTGCACCACGTCACGAGCTTCGAGGAAAGCATCCGGAAGGTCCTCTAGGCCGCCCTAACCCCGGACGCTCTCTCACTTTTGGCGCCAAAAACCGAAACGCTCTCTCACGTATGAGAGAGCGTCCCGGTTGAGCCACCCGGTAGTGAGAGAGCGTTGCGGATTAGCGGGTTTAGCGGCCGCCTCCCCCGATCACCCCGGCTTCCACGGCTTTGGTGACGGCGTCCGCCTCTGCCTGGGTCAGCTTGCCGTCGGTGACAGCCTGGTCGAGCCTGGTCTTGAGGGCGGCCGCGCGTTCGGCCTGGCCGGCGGCGCGGATTTCCTCCAGTGCTGCGGTGACCTTGGATTCCTCGACGCCGAGCGACGCGGCCAGGGACTTGGCCAGTGCCGCGTCCTGCGCGGAGCGGTCCGGCTTGGTGCCCTCAGCTGGCTTGGTCCCTTCGGCCGGCTTGTTGGCATCCCGGAACGCCTGGAGGGCTTCGGTCACCTTGGCCTCCTCCACGCCAAGTTTGTTGGCAAGGTCCGCTGCCAGCTGACCGCGGTCGACGCCCTTGTGGCCGCCCCGCATTCCGCCCTCTGTGGCTGAGCCACCTGCCGGCGCGGTGCCCTCGGCCGATGCGCTGGCACTGGGGCTTGGCGTTTCGGCCGCCGATGCCATCCCGGTGACTCCCAGTCCGGCGCCCAGCGCCAATGCCCCGGCCGAAAGGCCAAGCGTGATTCTCTTCATGCGTGACATTTGATGTCTCCTCGATCCGCCGCGTGAAACGGCTCTTTGGGAGGAACGGCCGGTTTGCACCGTCCCTCACTCAAAGATGCGGCGCCAAGGTGTGGCGCTGCTGTTCGGATCCTGTCGGCACGCTGTGAATGCCGCCTGGGACGTCAGGTCACACGTCGGGGGCGTCTGAGAACGAATACGGACTCAGCCGTTTCTCTTCCAGCTCTTTGGCCACCTCATGTTCAGCAGCAGCAATCCCAGGAGGAGTGAGTCCACGGTCATGATTGCCGCCATGAGGTACGCCCAGCCGATCATCATGAGTTGCTCACCACCAACCGGGAGCACGAAGTGCGGGGGTGGATCCTAATTCCCATGACAATCTCCTGACGTGGATCCCCCCAGTCAATCGATAGTCCACCAAGTGTGGCATGGCCGCGGTCCGGGCGGAACTGCCCGCACTACTCGAATCCGGCGCTGAAAATCACCCGACTCCGCGCCGGACACTTGCTCCGCCACGGACATTTGCACCGCACCAGACCCCGGACCGGCCAGCTGGCCGGGCGCAACACAAAACGGCGGCCCGCACCAAAAGGTGCGGATCGCCGTCGTGCGATCCCCCGGGGGCAAGCCCCGGGGGTCCCGCTGATCGACCGGTCGGGATCAGATGATCGCGGCCCGCAGCTCCTTGGCGGCAAGTGCGGGGTCGGCGGCGCTGTAGATGGAACCTCCGACGACGGCGACGTCCGCACCGGCGCGCTGCACGGCGTTGATGGTGGAGATGTTCACTCCGCCCGCGACCGAGAACGGAACGCGGGCTTCCTCGCCGGCGCTGAGCAGGACGTCCAGGTTGTAGCCCGGCTTGGCCTGTTCGTCCAGGCCAGCGTGGAACTCGATGAACTTGGCACCGAGTGCGCGGGCTTCCTTGGCCCGGGTCACCTTGTCCGCGACGCCGATAAGGTCAACGACGATGCCCTTGTTGTGGGCCTTCGCTGCCTTGACCGCCCCGGCGATGGTGGAATCGTCGGCGCTGCCAAGGACGGACACCAGGTCCGCGCCGGCGGTGAAAGCAATTTCGGCTTCCAGTTCGCCGGCGTCCATGGTCTTCATGTCTGCGAACACAATCTTGTCGGGGTGGGCGGTCTTGATGGCGGTCACGGCGGACAGTCCGGCGTTCTTCACCAGCGGCGTGCCGAGTTCGATGATGTCCACGTACTCGGCCACCTTGCCGGCCAGTTCGAGGGCGGCTTCGACGGTCAGGACGTCCATGGCGACTTGCAGTTTCACGTGTGTTCTCTTTTCAGGTTAGGAGCGGGGTTTGGGTGGGATCAGGGTGGGTCGGTGTTGGTCTTATTCGAGGTTCGCGTGGCGCTGCCAGAGTTCCTCCGCGGCCGCCGCGTCCTCGTCCCAGAGGCTCTGGAACACGGCTTCGGTGGTGGCGAACAGCACCTGCTCGAAGAGGCTGCCCGAATACTGCCGGGACAAGGCCGAGCCGTGGTCCGTCTTTTGGGCGGCCGGGATGAGTACGACGGCGGCAGCAACTGCCGCGAGCGGGGACCCGGAGCTGGTGGTGTAGGCAGCCACCCGCGCGCCCTGGCCGGCCGCGGTTTCCGCCGCCTTGACGACACCGGCGGTGGTGCCGGACCCGGAAGCCGCGAGCAGCAGGTCGCCGGGACGGATGGCGGGCGCTGTCGTCTCACCGACGACGTGCACGGTCAGGCCCAGGTGCATGAGCCGCATGGCTGCCATTTTCAGGACAAGGCCGCTACGTCCGGCGCCGGTCACGAAGACCCTGTCAGCCAGCCTGAGCTCGGTCACCAGGGCTGCGACCTGCGCCGGGTCGACGCGCTGGAACACTTCGCTGACTTCGTCCCGGACAAGGATCCGGTTGCGGCTAAAGGCCCTGGATGTGTCGGCCAGTGCTGCCGGATCGGCTTCTGCGATGACGCTCATGGGCGGGTACCTCCTTCGGGAAAGTTGTTACCCATTCATCCTCGCCTGCCTGTTGGGTGGGTCCAACGGCATGATCGAACGGTCTTTACTACCCGAAGGGATAGCTGAATTCTCCATATGTCGTACACTGGGCAGGTGGCAACCCTTACCGATGCACCCGACGTCCATTCCCTGCCCCGGGCCGACCTGGCCAGGCTTGTGGGCGAGGCTCAGCCGTTACTCGAGGCCATCGTCGCCCTGTCCACGGCTCCGCTGGCCACCACCGCCCAGCGGCTGCGGGAGGCCACCCTCCCCTACGTGGGCAGCAGCGCCATGGTCATCTTTACCGAGGACTGCACGGGCCGCCCGCAGAAGAAGGCGGGCGACGAGTCGATCATCAGCCGTGTGTCCATCGCCGAACTGGACCACATCCGGGCGTCGCTGCGCGGTGCTGATTCCGGCGAGGATGCCGGCACGGGCTCCTGGCAGGTCACAAGCTGGCAAGGCGGGGGCTGGCAGGGCGAAGCGGTGCTTGGCGGCGAGCCGCACCCGGTCCTTGCCCTGTCCTCACCGAGCAATGCACTGCTGGTCCTCGCCGATCCGCGGCCCCTGCCGGATCCCGCCCATCACGCGGCGGCGGGCCGGATGCTCCGATACCTGTGGACGCTGGCAGCCGAGCGGATCCGGGAGAAGGTGGCCGATGCGCCGCCGTCGTACCTCATTGAATCCCGCGCGGCCTCGGCAGAGCGCGTCAGGGTGACCGCCGAACTGGTAGACCGCCACTCCACCACGCTGGAAACCCTGCTCGCCGCGTTGCGGTCGCCTGCTCTGGGCGACGACGCGGCGCGGAAGTCCGCCACCGACGTCGCCGCCAAGGCACTGGTGGGGCTGCGCACACTCAGCGACCGCACCACGGAGCTCGTGGAAGAACAGGTGGCCACAGCGTTCCAGCGCCTCCGCGAGGACCTGAAACCGCTCATGAACTACAGCGGGATCGACGTCCAGTTCATCGAACCTCCCGTCAATGGCCGTGCGCTGCCCGGCGAAGTGGCCCACGCGGCCCGGGCGATTGTCCGCGGGCTGGTGCTTGCCATGGTGGACCAGTCCGGCGTCCGCCGGATCCGCACACAGTGGGATTGCGACGGCGAGAACCTCCTGGTCAACGTCCGCGACGACGGGCCCGGCGAACTTTCCGTGGCGGCACCAAACATGGCCCGCCTTGCCCAGCGCGTCGAAGCCCTGGACGGCAGCATGTCGGTGGATGTGATGCCCGGCTGGGGTGCCGACGTCGCCGTCTCACTCCCCCTCGACCCGCCGGCCCACCAGCTCCCCGACGTCACGGGCTGGAAGCTCGGGGACAGGGAGCTCGAGGTGCTGCAGCTGCTGGCCGCCGGCCACCGGAACCGGGCCATTGCGACGAAACTCCACATCACCGAAAACACCGTGAAGTTCCACCTCCGCAACATCTACCGGAAGGTGGGCGCCTCCTCCCGCACGGAAGCGATTGCGATGGCACACAGCAACGGGCTGCGTTAGCACAGACCGGGAACTGCACCGTGAACAAGAAGACTCCACCACATGGGATTGAAATTCGCCCGGCCGGGCGGTTCGAGGACGTCAAAACGATGGTTGGACCACAACGGCCTGATGCGAGCGTGTGCTGGTGCCTGAGCTACCGCATCCCCTCCAAGCAGAACGTGGAATTGCGCGGCACTGACCGCGGGGACCTCGTCAAACAGCTCCTGAAACAGGATCCGCCGCCCGGAGTGCTTGCATACGACGGCGACGCGGTGGTGGGCTGGGCGGGCGTGCACCCGCGCGCCGACACCAGCTTTGCCCGCAACCGCAGGATTCCCCACGTCGATAACCTCGATGTGTGGTCGGTGTGGTGCATCCGGGTGCGGCCAGGGCATCGCGGTGAGGGAATCTCCCATCACCTGCTGCAGGGTGCGGTCGACTTCGCGCGCAGCTACGGCGCGCCGGCCATCGAGGGTTACCCCGTCGATAACCAGGGCAAAAAGGTGGACCTGACCATGGCCTACGTCGGAACACGCGCCCTCTTCGAACGGGCGGGCTTCACCAAGGCCGCCGATACCGACTCAGTCATCAATGGCTTCCACCGCGTGCTGATGCGCCTGGACTTGCGTCAGGCCGCTTAACTCAACGTCACAGAAAACCTATGGAGGGCATGGACCATGGCTTCAAACAATGACCCCGAACCCGACATGGACGCGGAGGCAGGTCACCACGGCGGTGTCCAGTCTGTTGACCGGGCCCTTCTGGTCCTGGAAATTCTGGCGCGGGACGGCCACGCAGGCGTGAGCGATATCGCCGAGGAGATGGGTATCCACAAGTCCACGGTCTCCCGATTGATGGGTGCGCTGGTGACCAGAGAAATGGTCCAACAGAACAGCGAACGGGGTAAATACCGGCTGGGGTTCGGCGTCCTCCGGCTGGCGGACGCCATCCCTGGGCGGCTCAGCCTGGTGCGCGAGGCCCGTTCGATCCTGGAAAGCCTCGCGGACGAGTTCAAGGAAACGGTGAACCTGGCCGTGTTACGGTCCAACTACGCCGTCAACCTGGACCAGGCCATGGGACCCTCAACCCTTGCCATGTATGACTGGGTGGGCAGTCTGACGCCACTCCACGCGACCTCGAGCGGGAAAGTCTTGCTGGCAGCGCTGACCACGGATGAACGGATCCGCGTGTTGAAGGAGACCGGGCTTCCGGCCCGAACCCCCCGGACCATCACCAGCCGGAGCAAGCTCGAAGCCCAGCTTCTCGACGTCGCCCGCGACGGCTACGCGGTGACCCGGGAAGAGTTTGAGATCGGACTGACATCCATGGCCGTGCCGGTGTACAACCACTTGGGCGCGGTGATCGGCGCGGTCAGCATTTCCGGGCCGTCCTTTCGTTTTGATCCGGAGACGGCGCCGGGACTCCTGGAAGCACTGAAACAGGCGGGCCTGCAGATTAGCGCCAGGATGGGCTACAGGTAGCGGCTGGCACCGCTCGCAAGCGCTGCGTGGTTCTAGTATGCGGCGAACAGGGCCGTCCGCACGGCCTTCTCAAAGCCGTCCACGTGCATGCGGGCGAGTTCAGCCGCCCTGGCCTCGTTCCCTTCAATCACCGCTTCAAGCAGGTCGAGATGCTCATGCACGTGGCGCGAAAGGTCAGGCAGGCGATCCAAAACCATGCACCAGATGCGTGTAGCCAGGTTGTCATAGCGGATCAACACGTCTTCCAGATGCGGGTTCGCCGCCGCCGCATAGATGCCCCGGTGCACGCGCGCGTCCAGCCCCAATGTCTCTACGACAGTTGCACGCTCAACATCGAAGGACTCCACTGCACGCGCAATGAGCCGGAGATGCTCCCTAGCTGCCGGCGTCGCCACCCTGGCGGCCCGTGAAGCAGCGAGCGGCTCCAGCTGAGCCCGAATCTCCGAAATGAAGGCCAGGTCCGTCACCTCAACGCGTGACGCGAAGGTTCCCCGCCTCGGGTAGGTTACAACGAGCCGGTCAAGTTCCAGGCGCTTGAGTGCTTCCCGCACGGGGGTCCGCCCCACGCCTAGTTCCTTGGCCAGTGATTCATCGTTCAGCAGGTCGCCCGGTTTGATGTCGAGGGTCAGCAACCTGTCGCGGATGCGCTCGTAGGCAATGTCAGCCAAGGACCGTGGGCCGGCGGCTTCCGCCGCGGCCAAAGCTTCGAATGCCACCGCAACGCCCTTCGTATTCGGCCAATTCCGACTATTGACCTGGTCTTTACACGAGTATACGTTAGGCCAAATCTAATATATCAGTAATCGCAATATGAATATACCTAGAGGGGTGTGCCCCTGGTGACGTGAGCGCTGACCACAAAGGCCGCGCGGTCACAGAACCCCGCGAATCAAATTCTCAAAATCTGTAACGTGTTTGGTAGTTAGCCGGGCGGCCGCATCGGCGTCGCCGTCTGCGATGCATTCAAGCAGGCCAATGTGCTGAGCAATGTGCTCCGAGACCGGAGGAAGCTTTTCCAGCACCAGGCTCCAGATGCGCGTTGCCAGGTTGTCGTAGCGGATCAGGACATCCTCGAGATGCCGGCTGCCAGTCGCGCGGTAGATGCTCCGGTGGACTTTCATGTCCAGCCGCATGAGGTCCCGCTGTCCCCGCCGGCCGTCGAGCAGGATCTCGACTTCCCGCGCAAATTCCCTCAGCTCCTGCCGCGTCCGCGGAGACGCCATGCGGGCGGCCCGAGCTGATGCGGCAGGCTCCAACAGTTGGCGAATCTCCGATATCTCAGCGAGATCGGTAATATCCACACCAGCGGCAAAGGTTCCCCGGCGAGGGTATGCCACCACAAGGTGGTCGCTTTCCAGTCGCTTCATGGCCTCACGTATAGGAGTCCTGCCGACGCCCAAACGACGAGAGATAACGTCATCATTCAACGGCTCGCCAGGTTTGATGTCCAGGACAATCAACTCGTCGCACAGGACGCGGTAGGCGTAGTCCGCATAGGACTCGTCCTCCTGCTTCACCGGCGCGTCCAGTTCACCTACCTCCACCGGCAGGTCTCCGCTGCTGTTCATCTTGGCTTCCTTCCAATCTGCGACCGAGCCTTGACTGCGGGCCCCCGCGACCATAATATTCCTACAACTGATATATCAATACTTCAGAACAAGAATGTCAAGGCTGGCGCTCCAGATTGGGCGGTGGGATACAGCCGAAGCCGGCGGGACGGCGAACCGAGCATGCGAAGGAGCGAAAACCATGAGCACGGAATCTGCTGAGCAGTTACGGGTGGAGGTCGTTCCATCCGCCAACCTCCTTGAATCGCTCTCCCGCGTCTACCCGGCGCCGAACCCTGTCAGTGTAACTTGCCTACCCCACCATGGACCGTCGAGGACCGTCGAGGCCTCTGTTGAACTTGCAGGCCTGGGCTACAACGTGGTCCCTCACCTTGCAGCCCGAAGCATCGCTAGCCGGGCTGAACTGTACACGTACCTGGAAACGCTGGCAGGAGCGGGAATCTCAGAGTTGTTCCTGGTGGCGGGCGACAGGCGGGGCCCCGCGGGACCGTACTCCTGGAGCGGGGACCTCATCAGCGACGTCAGGATGTTCTCCTCCGACTTCGCCATAGGCATAGCAGGCTATCCGGAGGGGCACCCACGCCTCACACCATTCCAGCTCCGAAGTGGCCTGGAGAAGAAGTGGACCCTGGCGGATTCCATGGTTACCCAGATGTGCTTTTCGGCCGAGGCGGTGGCCCGGTACCTCGATATGCTGAGTCGTGAGGGAGTCCGCTTGCCTGTGTGGATCGGAGTTCCTGGCCCGGTCAGCACGAAGAAGCTACTCGCCATGGGAGCACGGCTCGGAGTCGGACGTTCACTTAAACTGGCCCGCGGCACTGGGATGGCCAAGGCGCTGTGGGGACGCGGCGATTTTTTGAATTTTGACAGCAACCGGTTGATGCGCGACATGCAAACGAAGCTGGCCCACAACCCCATGTTCGCCGGATTCCACATCTATTCCTTCAACGACCTGGAGCGACTCCCGGGAATTCTCAACGGGTTTCCGCCCATGGATCCGCCCGCTCCCCGCGTCCAGCGCGAAGCCAACCTTTACCACCCGGCCAAGACGTGAAAGAAGAACCCGTGGCCTCAAAAGTACCTTGCGACAATTTCGACGAGACGGTAAACCTGCCGCGGCACGGAGTTGACCTCCCACGCGTCGAGCGCGCCATCCGGGAGTTCCTCCTCGCAGTCGGCGAGGACCCTGACAGGCCCGGTCTGGCTGAAACCCCGGCACGCGTGGCCCGCGCCGCAGTAGAAATGTACGGCGGGCTCCACAAGGACCCCGCGGAGGTACTCGACAAGACCTTCGATCTCGGCCATGAGGAGTTGGTGCTTGTCAAAGACATCCCCTTCTACTCCACCTGCGAACACCACCTCGTACCGTTCCACGGAGTTGCACACGTCGGTTACATTCCGTCGCCGGAGGGGCTGGTGACGGGACTTAGCAAACTGGCCAGATTGGTGGACACGTTTGCCCGGAGGCCGCAGGTGCAGGAACGACTGACAACCCAGGTGGTCGACGCCCTTGTAGCGGCACTCCAGCCGCAGGGGGCGATCGTTGTTATCGAATGCGAACACTTGTGCATGTCCATGAGGGGCGTCAGGAAGCCAGGAGCTAAGACGATTACCTCCGCAGTCCGCGGACAGCTACGGCTTCCCGCGGCCCGGGCCGAGGCCCTGAGCTTGATCCGGGGGCGTTGATGAAGCCCGGGACGTCATACGAATTATGCTCCCTCGCTAAGAATGTAAGTTTCGTTTCCCGTGAACGGTGTTCCGGGGGCCTGATACCTGGGGAGGTAAACGCCGGAACACCGCTTTCGGGAAACGAGCAAACACACGGCACTGCCCAGAAACGGCGTAACCCGGATCAGGTAGCAGCACCATTCGGTTCAACAGCTTCTCGATCCAATCATCCCCACTTCATCAACGAGGGAGCCAGCTGTGGCAGTTCAAGTCCTTTCGACTGTCGATGCGCGACCGGGCAAGCCCAACGGCCTGATCATTGATCAGCCGCTGGCATGGTCGGACGCGCGTCGTCTGGCTTTTGACTGCGCCACGCCGATCAGCCCAGGGCCAATTCCGCTTAGCGACGCGATAGGGCGGGTGCTAGCCGTTGACGTCACAGCCCTTCAGAGCCTTCCCCACTACGCCTCCTCGGCAATGGACGGCTGGGCGGTTAACGCCGGTGGCCCGTGGGCAGTCGCGGAACCAGGGCAGCACCTCGATCCCGGCAGTGCCGCCCCAATCGTCACAGGCGGTGTCATACCGCCGGGCGCGCAGGCCGTGCTGCGGCTGGAGAGCGGACAGCTGACAACCGGTCCGCACGGGCAGCCCCTCCTGGTTCTGCGCGCGGACGCACCGGCCGGTGAACCCCGCATAGGTCAGCACATCCGGAGGTCGGGCTCGGAAGCGGCAGCTGGTGAGACGCTGATTGCAGCAGGCACCGCCTTGAACCCTGCCCACATAGCTCTTGCCGCGGTGGCCGGTTTTGACCAGCTCGAAGTTCTGGGCAACCCACATGTTGAGATGCTGCTCACGGGCTCCGAGGTGGTGTCCTCGGGCATTCCGCTCCCGGGACAGGTCAGGGACACCTTCGGACCGCAGCTTGGGGCCGTCATTCGCCTGCTCGGGGGCATCCCAGGGGCCCAGCATCGCGTTGGAGACTCCTTTGAGGAGTGGCTGGCAGCGCTGGAAGCCTCCGGAATCGAATCCAGGCAAGGGGCCGATGTAGTCGTTACGACCGGCGGGACTGGTCGTTCCGCTTCGGATCACTTCCGACGTGCCATTGCCGCACTCGGTGGACAGCTCCTTATTGACGGCATCGCCATGCGGCCTGGCCACCCCGCTGTCTTGGCCAAGCTGCCCAACGGGCGCTTCGTCGTCGGGCTGCCGGGAAACCCGCTGGCGGCCCTGATGGCCCTCTTCACCATCGGTAGTCCGCTCCTGGCCGCGCTGGGCCACCGGCCCCTTGACGAAATCAACCGGGTACCCTGCGGGACTGCGATCGATGCCCACACGGCACCGACACGCCTTATGCCGTTTCGCATCCTCGACGGCATGGCGCTACCGGTCCAGCACACCAGGCCCGGGATGATGCGCGGCCTGGCCGCAGCCGATGGTGTCATGGTGGTTCCATCGCGCGGCGTCCAACCGGGGGAACCGGTTTCCTCGTTTACTCTTCCGTGGCGGCCGGAATTGCAATCGCTCCCCGTGGATCGATCGATCGGAGCAGCACCATGACACGCATGACACAGCGGCGGAAAGTCCAGAAGTACCTCCTGGACGGCTCGCCCGCGGCCCTTCAATACCCCGTGCGGCTCAGGGAGGACATCCTGGCGGCGGAGGAACCGCTGGAAATTCGGCTCGGCAATCTCTCCTTTGCCGTCACGATGAGAACCCCTGGAGATGACTTTGACCTCGTTGCCGGCTTTCTCGTCTCTGAAGGCATCATCAGGAATCAGTCGGACATCGTGTCCCTGAGGTTTTGTGCCGGTGAGGACCAAGAAGGCAAGCAGACGTTCAACGTCATCGAGGCCCGGTTCCGCGAGGGCCTGCAGCTCCCCGATACCGGTCGGCACATCTACACGTCCAGCTCATGCGGGATCTGCGGCAGCGATTCCATCGAAGCCGTCCGCAAGACAGTCACCTTCGACATCAAACAGGACCATCTGCGCATACCGGTCGACATTCTGGCGCGGCTGCCCGCACAGCTGCGCGAAGCTCAGGCCCTCTTCGACAAGACCGGCGGCGTTCACGCAGCAGGACTTTTCAGAATCAACAGCGGGGGCGGTGCCGAGCTCCTCTGCCTTCGTGAGGACGTGGGACGCCACAACGCCGTCGACAAGGTAGTCGGGTGGGCGCTGCGGGAAGGGCTTCTGCCCCTGAGGGGGACCGTCCTTCAGGTCTCAGGGAGGGCCTCGTTCGAACTTGTCCAAAAGGCTGCCCTGGCAGGAATTCCGGTGCTTGCTGCGGTGAGTGCACCCTCAAGCCTGGCGGCAGATCTCGCTGCGGAGACCGGCATTACCCTGGTGGGTTTTAGCCGGGGAAGCAGCCTAAATGTATATGTGGGCGGTGACCGGCTGGAACCACTCGGTCAAAGAGCGAACGTCAATGCCACAGCCTGATCCTGACCGACGACCTTGAATCACCACCGGCTGCTGCACACATGTCTGAACACCGAAAGGAAGCCATGGCTGCAACTGATTTCGAAGTGCTCCGCGCTGTCCTCAGCCAGGACCCGATCTCCATCGACGATGCGATTGCCGCCGTTGAAAGCGCCGGAGCGGGCGCGGTTGTCAGCTTCAGCGGCATTGTCCGCAACCACGACGGAGGCAGGGCAGTTGACCGGCTGGGTTACAGTGCCCACCCGACAGCCAGCCAGCGAATGACCGAGGTTGCGGCCGAACTTGTGGCCGAACAAACTGCAGCGGGCGGCCAGCCCGTCCGCATCTGGGCCGCTCATCGCGTCGGGATGCTGCAGATTGGCGATCCAGCCCTCGTGTGCGCAGTGTCGGCCCCCCCCCATTCCCGGCAGACTACATCCTGGCCTTCCGCCGAACGAAACTAAGCAAGAAACCCAACCAAAAGGAGAAAGATGACTCAGAACATCTCTGCGCCCGCTGTGTCCACCACGCAGTCCGGTGCT